>CAZFJJ010000033.1:0-12394 GCA_964519075.1 uncultured Lachnospiraceae bacterium | reverse complement strand
CCCGTGGAGATCAGCCCTCTGGCACAGCGCAAGCCCTCCGATCCCGCTGTCACCGAGCGGTTCGAGTACTTCATCAACGCCACCGAATTCGGCAACGCCTTCTCCGAGCTCAACGATCCCGTGGATCAGCGCGAGCGCTTCGAGAAGCAGGTGGAGGAGCGCAAGGCGCAGGATCCCGACACCAAGGCGCAGGTAGACTACGACTACGTTACCGCGCTGGAGTATGGTCTGCCTCCCACCGGCGGTCTGGGCTTTGGCATCGACCGTCTGGTGATGCTGCTCACAGACAGCGCGTCCATCCGTGACGTCCTGCTGTTCCCCACGATGAAGCCAGTGGACTAAGGAACGCAAATTTACTACGGATAACGAAATTTCCCAAGGGGGAACCGTTATGCAAATACAAAAAAACGCCCCCGTCGGGGTGTTTGATTCGGGACTGGGCGGCATCAGCGTTCTGCGCGAGCTGCAAGCGCTGATGCCCGCCGAAGACTTTCTCTATTTTGGCGATGACAGGAACGCTCCTTACGGCGTGCGACCCGAGCAGGAAGTTTTGGAGCTTACCCGCGAGGGGGTCGAATACCTCTTTGACTCCGGATGTAAGGCAGTCGTGCTGGCCTGCAATACCGCTACCGCTGCTGCGGTGGTTCCGCTCCGCGCCCTGTGGCAGGATCGGATCCTCGTGGGCGCAGAGCCTGCTATCAAGCCCGCCATCCGGGACGGACGCCGAAGGATCGGCGTGCTGGCTACCTCCACCACGCTGTCTTCCCGCCGCTTCTGCAATTTAGCAGAGGTGCTGAGCGGAGAAGCGCAGATCCATCCCATTCCCGCGCCGGGACTGGTAGAGCTGATCGAAGCTCGCGTCTGGTCGGGATCTGTGCTGGAGAGCTTCCTGCACGGTCTGCTGGACGAGCCGATCGCCCAAGGAGTAGACGCGCTGGTGCTGGGGTGTACGCACTATCCCTTCGTGCGGGAGGCGATCTCCCGCGTTAGCGGCGGACTTCCGCTGTACGACGGCAACGAGGGCATTGCCAGACAGACGCGCCGTCTCTTAGCGGAATCCGATCTGTTGCGGCAGACGGGGCAGGGAAGCGTAACCTTGCTGGAACGCGGTCAATCGCACGACTTTTTCAGACTGGCCCGAGAATTGATCTGTTTGAAAAAAGGGAAGGTGTGAACGAATCTATGGAAAAAATGAAAAAATGGCTGGAAAACTACTGGTATCACTATAAGTGGGCTACGATCATCGTACTGTTTTTCGTAACTGTGTTTGCCATCGGCATTTATCAGATGGCATCCAAAAACGATTACGATACGCAGATCGTTTACGCAGGTCCTGTTCTGCTGATGAGCGAGGATCAGGTCGAGGCGGTCAGCGACGCCTTCGAAGCCATTCTGCCCGGGGATTTCGACGAAGACGGAGATAAGACCATTCTTCTCCACGATTTTACCATTTTGTCCGACGAACAGTACGCGCAAAAGCTGGAGGAAGCAGAAGGCTTGCTTGCCTTTGATCCGTCTACGCGTACAAATTATATCCAAAGTATTTTGACGCTATATTCTACGGGCGAATCGTCGATCAGCCTGCTGGATCCCTACGTATACAATATCTTCCGAAGTCAGGACGCGTACGTCCCGCTTGCGGACGTTTTGGGCGAAAAGCCCGAATATGCGCTGGACGATTATTCCGTTCGGCTCTCGGATACGCCCTTCGGACGGTACTTCGATTCGCTGGACGTCCTGCCGGAGGATACGGTGCTTTGCTTCCGTAAAGCGTCGGAGCTTTCCACCTCGGATGCGGTCAAAGCGCAGTATGAATTCGACCGAAAACTGTTCGCTGCAATCTTTGAGTTTACACCGCCTTCGCTGTAATCAAAGCGAAGCTCGTTCCGATCCTGCAGGCAGGAGCCCGGATTCGGAGACGGTATCGTCCTGCTCGGGTACGGGTGAAGTGGCAGGCGTGTCGTAGTATTCGCCCAATACCGATGAGCGTAGCGGCGTCGTCTCCGACTGCGCTTCGTAGCCTGCCATTGCGGCTCGGTCAAAAAGCTTGTAGATTTCTTCTCGGGACGGAAGCGCAGACAGCAGCGCCGTTACCAGAAACAGCAGTGCGATTGCAATAACAGGGGCTCGTCCAACGGTTGAAAGTTTCGGCTGATGAGCCGACTTGGGAAATGGGTTCATGTCATCCTCCGCAATATTGATCGGTTCTATTGTATGCGGTATCGGTCTCAAACAGAACCGCAACGGATCGGTATGTATAGGATTGGCGTTAAAGACGGAAGATAATCACTCTGCAGCAGAGATCGTTACGAGTCGATTCGCGATTTTTTGTGAATTATCACCAAAATGAAATCGTTCGTTTTGTACAAGGGGACGAAATCTCAGAATCGTTCGATTTCCCATTGCTAAAATCAGAAATTAATGCTATAATACAGGTATATAACTATACCTGCGATGAATTGAAGGGGGAAACACATTTTGAAGAAGATCATTGCAATGATTCTTTGTTTCGTGATGCTTGGTACCGTATTGGTTGCGTGTACCGATAAAGAGGATCCCGGACCTGAAATCACTCTGTATATGGACAAGGTAACTAATCTGGATCCTGCGCTGGCATATAACGATGCCGATGCAGCCCAGATCCTTTCGCTGATCTATCAAGGATTGGTATACATTGACGAAGACGGTGAGCCTCAGTCTGCTATGGCCAAGTCTTGGACCGTTGACGGCAACGTCATCGAGTTCAGATTGCACGAGACCAAGTGGAGTGACGGTACTGCCGTTCAGGCAAAGGACTTCGTCTATGCCTGGAAGCGTATTCTCGATCCCGAATTCCAGTGCTCCGCTGCATCTCTTCTGATGTACATCAAGGGAGCAGCAGAAGTCAAGAACGGCGACACCTCTATTGACGATTTGGGTCTGTATGCTTCCGGTACCGATCTGTTGACCGTTGAATTGATCGACGGCGCGTATGCGGATGCGTTCCTGCAGAACTGCGCAAGCATTGCGCTCAGCCCTCTCCGTGAGGACAAGGTCGAAAAGATCAAACTGGAGGTTGACGAGCTGTACAAGGAGGCGTTGGAAGCGCAGTCCGGTTACGTGAAGCCTGCTGACTACAGTTGGGCTACTCTTTCCTCCGTCATGCTTGCAAACGGACCTTTCTACGTAAAGGAATTCAGCTACGACGGCTACGATCCCAAGACCGATAGCTATAACAATGACGCGGAAATCGTTCTTGAACGTAACAAGTATTACTTCTACGACACCGAAGAGGACGATGAAGCACTGCGCAAGTACGTTACCCCGTACAGACTGAACATCAAGTTCATCGATTCCTCTGCGGCGTATGAAAGCTATTCCTCCGGTGAAGGACTGTTTATCAACAACATTCCGCTGAGCAAGCGTAGCGAGCTGAAGAGTGAAGCGGATGTGAAGGATCTGCTGTCTACTTATTCGTACTTGTTCAACACCAACTACGCTTTGTTCTCCGATTCCCGCGTGACGCAAGCTTTGTCACTGGCACTGGATCGCGAAGCGATCGCTTCTGCAGTTGTGTTCGGTAAGGCGGCAACCGGTCTTTTGACCGATACCGTTTTGAACCATAAGGCAGAAACCTCCTTCCGTAATACTGCAGGTGCCGCGCTCAGCACCTCCGCGAACCTGGATAAAGCAAAGTCTCTGCTTTCTGAGGCCGGCGTATCCGGCGGCGAGTTTACGATCACTATCCGCAAGGGTAATGAAGCTGAGCTGAAGACTGCTCAGCTGGCTGTCGAAGCGTGGAGCAAGCTCGGCTTTACCGTATCGGTTGAAGAAGTTGACGTTGAGACCTTCAACTATCTTGAATTCATCCGTGTGATCAAGGATGAAAACGACGTAGGTACCGACTTTGAGTTTGCAAACGTGTATTCACATTTGATCAAGGATCAGATCATCGAGAAGTACAGATCCGGCGAGTATCAGGTTCTGGGCATCGAGTTCAGTATGCTGTCTGCAGATCCCTTCGCGGTACTTGCCCAGTTTGCACAGCGTTATTCCGGCGGTGCGTACGACTTCTCCGAATCAGCAGATCATTTTGAGTTGATTGCCGGTGTAACCGGTTATACGAGCGAAGAGTATGACGCGCTGCTCGAAAGTGCGCTGGAAGAAACCGATGCAGCAAAGCGCGCAACCATTCTGGCACAGGCTGAAAAGCTTTTGTTGGAGGATGCACCGATCGCCCCCGTCTACTTTATGCAGTCTGCTGCAATTATTCATGAGAATTTGGAAGACTACGAGGTTGACTATGCCGGTCGTTATATCTTTACCGAAGCATTGGATTCAACTTACGAGTACGTTCCCGAAGCAGCATATATCCCTGCCAAGAGGTACTGGGACTAATATCGATATTACAATAGTAACGTCTCAGGAGACGTTACCTAAGAATGGGCGGGACTGTCTCGCCCATTCTTCTATCGGAGGGAATTATGGAGACCAGACTTTATGCAGAAGATGAGATCAAGATCTTCATTCTGTATCTGATGTATCACATCGGAAGACCGCTTGAATATAGCGATATTAACGACATCGTTATGCAGGACGGCTTCGTAGGCGGAATTGACTTTGCAGACTGCTTTGCGGATCTGTTGGAACGCGGAAACGTGGTAGAACTGAGAGATGAGGCGCGTACGTTGTATCATATCAGCGAACAGGGAGTCCAAGTCGTTGAAAGCCTGCAGGGCGACCTGATGAACTACGTCAAAACCAAAGGGTTGCGTAGCGCGCTTCGATTGCTGAATTTCCGTGAAAGGGGAGCGGCGGTGGAGACCTCGTTTCAGCCTCGGGTAGACGGAAGCTACAATTTGACCTGTGCGATCCGCGATCAGGGAAAGCTGTCCCTGGAAATAAAGCTGGTGGCGGAGAATTCGGCACAGCTTGAGCTGATGCGCTATCAATTCCGTGAGAATCCGGAACAAATCTACAAAGGCGTGCTGGCGTTGCTTACGGGAGAGATCGGATATTTGATGAATAAATGATCGACGCTGAAATTAGGCAAAGTGTGCAATTTTTTTGGCTCCGCAAAGGGTTTTGCGGAGCTTTTTTTGTTAAAAAACACGGAATTTCATCATGAAAGAAAAAATCATGAATAACCTATTGACAAATTGTAAAAAAGTGATATAATTGAAAATATAGAAATGATGAGAATTATTCGTGATTGTTTTGTGTAAATTGACAAAAAATAGTCAGAATCGCTCGGAAGGTACTGCGGTGGATCCAATACTTGTCAAACATATAGAATTGCTTCGAGCAGGGGATGAGTCGTCCTTTCAGGTTCTGCGGGAACAGTATGCCGCACTTCTGCTGTCGATGACTTCCGGTGCATTGGCTGAATGTCCGGAGGCAGAGTACGAGGATTTGATGCAGGAGGCTACTCTTGCCCTGTATCACGCGGCAATGACCTTTGATCTTCAGCAAACGGAGGTTACGTTTGGACTGTACGCCAAGATCTGTATCCGCAATCGTTTGATCAGTTCATTGCGTAAATTTCGTCGATCTGTCCGAACCGATCACGGTATTGATGACCATTCTCGGCTCACTCCGACACAGCGAAAGTCTGCTCGCCGTGCTTCTCTCGGAGACTTAACCGACTTGGTGGATACTCTTTTCTCGGAATATGAAAAGTCGGTTTATCAGTTGTATTTGCAGGGATATACTGCAGCTGAGATCGCGTCACACACCGGTCGTACCTTAAAATCAGTAGATAATGCCATTTACAGGATAAGGCGAAAGATCAAGCTGAATTTGCCCAATCGTGATGATTCGAAATAGTCCGATCACTATTTATATCGTAATATGCCCAAGTAGCTTAAGAAAAGCGTTGTAATCGTTGCAAAGTTGCAAAGATGATGGCTCGCCGCCGTCCTCGGGTAAAATTTATTCCATATTTCAAAGCGAGGTAGAACACATGTATCAGGACATCACACTGAAGTGCAAAGACTGTGGAAAGGAGTTTGTATTCACCGCGGGAGAACAGGAGTTCTATGCAGAAAAGGGCTTTCAGAATCAGCCTCAGAGATGCAGAGATTGCCGTAACGCCAAGAAGAATGCTACCAAACCCCAGAGAGAGCTGTTTGATGCCGTCTGCGCTAAGTGCGGTAAGCCTGCAAAGATCCCCTTCCAGCCTACCAGCGACAGACCCGTATACTGCAGCGATTGCTTTGCTGCAATGAAGGCCGGCGAGTAAGCCGATCATTGTACGACTACAAAAAATCCGAGACCGAGTCTCGGATTTTTTGTGTTTTTCGGAAAAATCTTCGAAAAGGCTATACAAATATCGAAATTTATGATATAATGTAAGCGTTATGATCTTATAGGAAGATGAAGGAGTACTATGAAACAGAAGTTTGATCGAAATAGAATTGAAAAGCCCGTTCCATCCGTTGAACCGGACGGTGTGATCTACGGCAGAAACGCGGTTTTGGAAGCGCTCAAGGCGGAAAAAACGTTGGACAAGCTCTTCGTACAGGGGGGCGAACGGGAGGGGTCTATCACTCTGATCGTTGCCAAAGCCAAGGACGCAGGAATTCCTGTAATACAGGTTGCACGCGAGAAGCTGGATAGTCTTTCCGGCGGCGGCGTTCACCAAGGCGTTGTTGCTCTGGTTGCAGGCGTAGAATACCGTTCGGTAGAGGAGCTGCTTCAGATCGCCTCTGAGAAGGGGGAGCCACCGTTTTTGGTCATCGCAGACGGAGTGGAGGATCCTCATAATTTGGGTGCCATCATCCGATGTGCCGAGGGGGCGGGTGCCCACGGTCTGATCATCTCTAAACGCCACTGTGCACCGGTGACTCCGGTAGTGGTCAAGTCCTCTGCCGGTGCGATTCAGCATCTGCCTATCGCCAAGGTGGTCAATATTGCTGCAACGATCGACGACCTGAAAAGAAAGGGCGTCTGGATCTACGGCGCTGAGGCGGAGGGAACGTCGCTGTACGAAACCGATCTTTCCGGTTCAGCTGCTATCGTAGTGGGCAGTGAGGGCAACGGGATCTCACGCCTGGTGAAGGAAAAATGCGACTTTTTGCTGTCTATTCCCATGTACGGGAAGGTGAACTCCTTTAACGTTTCCTGTGCTGCAGCGGTCGTGCTTTGCCGTGCCGCACAATGCAGAAACGGTAAGAAATAAGGATTGATTATGTCCGATCGTAAAAAAGAACAGGTTCATGCAGACGATCTGCTGAATCAACTCAAAAAACACGTGAAGCCGCCGAGCATTCAGCCGGAAAAAAAACGTCCGGATGCCGAGGAATCCGGTAACGTGGCGCAGCCGAAGACCTTAGAAGAGCTATTCGGTCATGATTTTATTCGCCGCGATGCGAATACCGAAACTCGCGCGGTAACGAAAGCTAAACCAATCGCTCCCGAGCGTCGGGAGAATGCTCCCGGACCTATCGATCCTACCAAAGCACGGATCGATGAGAATCAATATGATTTGCAGGCGATCTTCGGGATGAAGGAAGACGCGGCGGAGAAACCGCCTGTCCGGACACCTCCTCGAACGAAAAAAACAGTTAAGCCTGACGATCCCTATGACCGTTTATCTACGGCACAAAAGAGAAAGATT
The DNA here is from genome assembly GCA_964519075.1 of uncultured Lachnospiraceae bacterium. Lineage (GTDB taxonomy): Bacteria > Bacillota > Clostridia > Oscillospirales > CAG-272 > CAKSQF01. The sequence goes on along the minus strand of CAZFJJ010000033.1, from coordinate 4,797 downwards.
GCAGCGGATTACAGGCGTATGCTGTGGAAGCAACGCGGCTGTGTTTTCCTGCTGCTTCTTCTGACTGCGTTTGCTATGCTTTGGGAAAACGCAGATGTGTTTGGGATCCGCTTTCCTGATTTTTTGGATCAGACGAGATATCCTGCAACAGCCGGATGGATCGCGGTTCAGTTTACGGTTTGGGGGATCATACTGGTGCCCGAGGTATTGCAGTTCGGGCGAAAAAACGACCGTAACGTGGCTCCGATACGCTTGTTTGCGATAATGGTGCTGGTACACACAGTCTACGTCCTCCTGCGGATGCTGTTGACCGACGAAAGAATGGTGACCTTCTGTTTGCCTGTCCTGACGTTTGGTATATGTGCGAAGCTGTGCAGCTACGGTGCGATCAAGCGAGAGTACGCCGCATTTACCGTGGCATTTTCCTCTAAAGAAAAATATACCCTCCGAATGCTGGAGGGTGCGGACGCCGATCTGGAGCGAAATGCGCTTCGGGATCATATGCCCGAAGACACTCGCTATTTTGCCGTCGAGCGCGTTCGCAGCGTACTGGGATTCAAGCGCGAAATGGCTGCTCGCAGTACGGTGAAGCGGCCGGTGAAGCTATTAACGGTTTTGGCACTTATGATCGGTCTTGGATTCGGGATCGGCGTGTGGTACTCGAGTCGATCGTTGACCGAGGCGATGACGGTTGGGATCGGGGGTTTCTTCTTTGCGATGCCTCTGTCTTTGCTATACGTCTTTTATGCTCCTCTCACTACGTTGGCGACGGGAGCGCGTCGGATGAATGCTGCCGTGATGGGAGAGCGGGCACTGGATGAATACGCACCGCCTTCGGTGGTGACGTTCCAGGACAGCGAGGTTTTCCCGCCCGATCAGGTTCAGCTGGTGGGGGTGAAGGTGTTTGGCGATGCGGATCTGTCCAAGGTGATCGGCTACGCTTCTGCAATTTTCTGCGCTACGGGCGGTTCGCTGGGGGAGATGTTCTCCTTGGTAGTGTCCGATACCGGATATACCGCCGATATGGACTTCATTACCGTTTCCGAAAACGGTGTGGAAGCGGCGGTGGACGGTGAATTGGTGCTGATCGGCAGCCGTTCGTTTCTCAAAGAAGCGGGAATTCGGGTGCCTTCTGACGGCAGAGACCTGAATACCGATTGTGGCGTGATGTATATGTCGGTTGCCGGAGAAGCGGTTGCGCGCTTAGAGGTTTCCTATCAGATGGACGAGGACTTCGAGAGCATCGCGCTGAACCTGTTCCGTTCGGGGGTATGCGTTGCCATCAAGACCTTCGACCCCAATATCAACCGCGCTTATATGGAGCGCTGTATCCGTTGGGGGAGTGATATGCCGCTGAAGATCATTCGCGGAAAAGAAAAGAAAGATCGTATTCTTCACAGGGAAGCGGCGGAGAGCATTTTGCTGTCCGGAACCAAGCGGGGATTGTTCGAAACGGTGAAGTTTTGCCGTACTACCCGTCATCTGATGCAGATCGGCGTTGCGCTTGCGGTGTTGTCCCTGCTGTTATCGGTGCCGATTTTCGCTCTTTTACTGAAAATGATGGGCATCGAGACGGTGACTTCGCTCAATCTGATGATCTACCAGCTCATTTGGCTGTTGCCCACCTTAGTGATCGTTAAGGTCTTTGGATAATAGAACCAGCCTTCGGGCAAATGGAGTATACCATGAATTTTGATTTGAAAGAAAAAATCTTGCGCTCGGTGGTAAAGCCGGGACGCTATATCGGCGGCGAGTACGGCGAGATCCTCAAGGATAAGGGTGCCGTCAAATGCCGCTTCGCATTCGCTTTCCCCGACACCTACGAGATCGGTATGTCAAATCTGGGCGTGCGGATTCTGTACGGAGCGCTGAACAGGGAAGAGGATATCTGGTGCGAGCGCTGCTACTCTCCTTGGGTGGACATGGAGGAACAGCTTCGTCAGCATAATCTTCCGATGTGGGCGCACGAAAGCGGCGATCCGCTCAAGGATTTCGATTTTTTGGGCTTCACCCTCCAGTACGAAATGTGCTACACCAACGTGGTGAACCTGCTGGATCTGGCGCAGATCCCGCTGCTTTCAGTCGATCGCCGTGAGGACGATCCCATCGTCATCGGCGGCGGTCCCTGCACCTACAATCCCGAGCCGGTCTGTGACTTCTTCGATTTGTTCTCCATCGGCGAGGGCGAGGAAGCGTTGGTGGAAATTTGCCGATTATATATTAATATGAAGGAAAATGGAAGCTATACCCGTAAATCCTTCCTTCACGAGGCGGCCAAGCTGCCCGGCTTCTACGTTCCCTCACTCTACACAGTCACCTATAAAGAGGACGGCACCATCGAAGCCTATACACCCGTCTACGATGACATCCCCAAGCGGATCACCAAGCGGATCATGAAGGATTTGGATATCTCCTACTATCCCGAGAAGGTGGTCATGCCCTACATCGAGACGGTGCACGATCGGATTGTGCTGGAGGTCTACCGCGGCTGTATCCGCGGCTGTCGCTTCTGTCAGGCGGGAATGACCTACCGTCCCGTCCGCGAGAAAACGCCCGAGGTCTTGGATCGGCAGGCGAAGACGCTCTATGAGTCCACCGGCTACGACGAAATTTCGCTGTCCTCGCTGTCCATCTCGGACTACACCTGCCTCGATACGTTGACTACCGAGCTCCTGGAGTGGACCGACGAGGCGAAGATCAGTCTGTCTCTGCCATCGCTCCGGGTCAACAGCTTTACCTCTGAGCTGATGGAGAAGATATCCAGCGTCCGCGCCAGCGGCATCACCTTTGCGCCAGAAGCGGGCACTCAACGTTTGCGCGACGTCATCAACAAGAATCTGACCGAGGAGGATCTGCTCCGCGCCTGCAACGTGGCCTTCGACTACGGCAAAAACACCGTCAAGCTCTACTTTATGAACGGTTTGCCCACCGAGACGGACGACGACATTCGTGGCATTGCAGAGCTGGCACGTTCCGTGGTATCGGCCTATTATAAGAATCCCAACGCGATGAAGAACCGCGCACCCACCGTTACCGTATCGGTGTCCTGCTTCATCCCCAAGCCCTGGACTCCCTTCCAGTGGGAGCCCCAGCAGACGATGGAGGAGCTGCAGCGCAAGCAATCGGTGCTGTTCGAAGCGGTTGCCAAGCTGAAGCACGTCACCTATAAGTGGCACAACGCCAAGACCAGCCATCTGGAGGGCGTATTTGCCAGAGGCGACCGCCGCTTGTCGAAGGCTTTGCTGGCTGCGCACCGCCGCGGGCTGAAGTTCGACAGCTGGGACGAGTTCTTCTATTACGACGGCTGGATGGCAGTCTTTAATGAATGCGGGATCGATCCCGCGTTCTATGCCAATCGCACCTACGGTGAGGACGAGGTACTGGCGTGGGATATCATTGACTGTGGCGTGACGAAGGAGTTTTTGAAGCGCGAAAAGAAAAAGGCATACGCCGAGATCACCACGCCCTCCTGCCGAGAGCAGTGCTCGGGCTGTGGAGCCAATAAACTGGGAGGTGAACGCTCATGCTGTCCAAAGGCAACCTCTTGAGAGAGCCCCGAGCTATCCGCATCAAGTTTGCAAAGACCGGCAAGCTCCGTTTTATTTCCCATTTGGATCTCTGTCGCACGCTGAACTCGGCGTTCCTGCGTTCGGGCGTGCCGATCTGGTACAGCCAGGGCTTTAATCCCCGCCCCAAGATGGTCTTTGCGCTGACCGTTTCGGTGGGCGCTGAGAGCGTAGCGGAGTATCTGGATATCCGTATCACCCATGAAATGAGCGAGATCGAGATCGCAAAGCGTTTGCAGAACGCGCTGACGCCCGATCTGAAAATTCTGGAGGTCTATCGTCCCTCCACCAAGCTCCAGGAGGTGGCGCAATCGGAGTATCATATCTATACCGAGCATCCGCTGAATCCTGCTGCCGTGGAAGATGCGTTGCGGCAACCGATGGTCGTGATGGTTCACGGCAAGAAGGGCGACAAGGAAAAGGACGTCTCCGGACAGATCTTGTTTGCCAAGGTTGAGGGGGATCTGATCACCGCTCGTCTGTCGGCGGGGCAGGGGGATTTTTTGAATCCCGAAAATTTCATCAAAGGATTGCTGGCGGCACTGGGCGAAAACGATTGTCTTTACCTAATCTGCCGTACCGAATGCTATACTGCTGACGGCACTGTCTTCCGATAATCGAAGAACTCCCGAACCGAGTCGGTAAAACGAATCGGTTCGGGAGTTCTTAGGTGTGGTTAGTCTTGATCCTGCGCCAACGATGCAATTTTTTGAATGCAACGCTTACACATCAACTTCCCATCGAAGAGAGTTGTGTCGTCTAACTCGTGGCAGAAAATGCAGGCGGGCTCATACTTCTTGAGAATGATCAGATCTCCTTCGGTGTAGACCTCCAGGGAACTGAAGTTGGAAATATCCAGCTTCTTGCGAATCTCCTTTGGGATAACGAATCTTCCCAGCGAGTCGACCTCTCTGACGATACCGGTGGCTTTCATAGTGTTCTCCTTTCAACGAATGATTTTGATTAACTACATTTTACCATTCAAATTAAAAAATGTCAATAGTTTTGTGAAAATTTTTCGAAAAATGTTGAAGAAAGTCGAACATATGGAACAGCGGAATGTGAACGAATTGTAAATAATGGAGATTTTTGAAAAATAATCGAAATAGGGGATTGACAGATAAAAAGAAATATGATATAATGACCAAGCTTGATGCGTTGAAAGCAAAAGTTGCTGCAAAACGGCTCGGTGAACCGGGTCGACAGGTAATTTTGCCGGAGTATGTCCGTA
>CAZFJJ010000032.1:0-12402 GCA_964519075.1 uncultured Lachnospiraceae bacterium | reverse complement strand
AACGTAGAAGATCCAGCCCCAAGGAAAAACGAATGAGAAGGTCGCCGCGATGATGAATGAACTGAAAATGTGTCGGCTGGGGAAGGACTTCCCTTTCGTTTGTTTAGTCAACAGAGGCTTGATTGGTAATGTTTCGTAGGGGCGCGGACGGTTGATCAGAATTCTGACGACCGACAACAGAGCTACGGAGACAGCGGGGATCATGATTGCTCTGCCGGTGAAATAGTCACCGACATACAACATCCACAGAATGCAGACGGGATACGCCAAAATGTAGAGGATCGAGCAGATCCGATTGCACCATCTGAGCGTTTCCATTGCCCATTTGCGGAGGCGGAACGGTGCGGCGATGCGCTCGTACCGTTCCGCGGTGAGAGACAGCGGAAATCGGTGCATCATAGGAGACTCTCCGCGTAGCGAACGGTCTCCATAGCATCTCTTCCATAGAAGTCGGCACCCATCTGATCGGCGTAGGTCTGGGTCAGAACCGCTCCGCCAACCGCGATTTTGCAATCGGGGATTTGTTCGCGCAAAAGTCGGACGGTCTCTTCCATAGCGGGGATGGTAGTGGTCATCAGTGCGGACAGCGCAACGATGCGAGCGCACTCGCTTATAGCGGCGTCTACGATGGTTTGAGGCGGCACGTCGCGTCCCAGGTCGATCACCCGATAGCCGTAATTCTCCAGCAGAGTGCTGACGATGTTTTTGCCGATGTCGTGGATGTCTCCGTGGACGGTTGCGATGACGATGGTGTACTTTCTTCCGTTTTCGTTTGGGGGCATGACGGCTTTTACTTCGTCGAATGCGGCTTTTGCCGCTTCTGCGCTCATCAGCAGCTGTGGAAGGAAGAGCGTTTTTTCATCAAACCGCTTCCCAACGCGATTCAGCGCGGGGACGATCTCTTCATTGATCAGCGTGAGGGGGGCGGCTCCTTGATCCAGCATCGCTTTGGCGGCGATGGCGGTGTCGTCACGCAGTCCCTTGCAGATGGCGGCTTGCAGGGGGGACAAGCTTCCCTCTTCGGTCTTGGCAGGTGCTGCGGCGGGCGAGGCAACGCCTCCAGTAGCCACCGATTTTTCGATAAAGTCCAAACAGCCTACGTCCAATCCGTGGAGCGCGCGGAAGGCGTGGTAGGTATTCATCATTGCTGCGGAATAGGGGTTCATAATGGCTGCAGACAGTCCGTTTTCAAGAGCAAGCGCGAAGAAAGCGGCGTTGATCGACTCGCGATTGGGCAATCCGAATGAAACGTTGGACAGACCCAGAGAAGTGCGGATGCCCTCAGCGTGGAGGCGGCGGACGGTCTCCAGGGTCACCAGCGCGGCGAACTGATCGGCTGAAACGGTTAGTGCCAGCGGATCGATAATGATGCGATGGGCACCAATTCCATAGCGAGCGGCTGTCTCAATGATGCGGTGGGCGATGGCGATCCGTTCCTCGGCGGTAGTGGGAATGCCGTTTTCGTCCAGAGTCAGACCGATGATCACGCCGCCGTATTTCTGCACCAGTGGAAAAATGGATTCCATCACGGATGCCTTGCCATTGACCGAATTAACCAGCGGTATGCCGTTGCACAGGCGCAGACCGCGCTCCATGGCGGCGGGATCGGAGGTGTCGATCTGCAGGGGCAGGTCGCAGATTCCCTGTACTTCGGTGACCACTTGAGCCATCATCTCGGGCTCGTCGATCTCCGGAAGCCCCACGTTAATATCCAACACTTGTGCACCGGCTTCCTGCTGTCCAGTGGCTTCACGAAGAATATAAGCAAGGTTCTTTTCGCGCAAAGCAGCTTTCAGCTTGGATTTTCCGGTAGGGTTGATGCGTTCGCCAATCAGTTTGGGATCGTCATCGATATGCAGTACGTGCGTACCGGACGAAATCACGGTCCGTTCTTTGGTTGTGATAGCGATCGGCGTTAGTTTTTCAACGCGCTCTCGCAGCTTGGCGATATGAGCAGGCGTAGTGCCGCAGCAGCCGCCCAGCACGCGTGCGCCGGCTTGTGCAAGGGTCTCCATGGAATCGGCGAACTCGTCGGGCGAGACGTCGTATACGGTGCGATCACCATCCAGTCTGGGGAGTCCCGCATTGGGAACTACGATCAAAGGAAGTGACGTTACGCTTGCCAGACGGGGGAAGATCTCCTCCATCTGCTTGGGGCCAAGAGAGCAGTTCATGCCCAGGGCGTCTACCGAAAGTCCCTCCAGCAGAGCGACCATTGCCTCCGGCGACGCACCGGTCATCAGCTTGGCAGACTGATCGTAAACGTTGGTGACGAAGATGGGCAGGTCGCAGACCTCTTTAGCGGCGAGAACAGCTGCTTTGGTCTCGTAGGAGTCGTTCATGGTCTCAATGGCGATCAGATCAACGCCGGCTTCAACGCCGAGTTTGATCGTCTGTTTGAACAGCGTAACTGCATCCTCGAAATCCAGCGTACCGAAGGGCTTCAGTAGCTTTCCGCAGGGACCTACGTCCAGCGCGACGTACAGCGGACGATTCAAATGAGCACACTGCGCTCTTGCGGTTTTCGCGCATCTGACCGCACCTTCAACTACCGCTCGGAGCGAGAATTCTCCCTCTGCGGGGAATTTCAGCGCGTTGGCACCGAAGGTGTTGGCACAGGCGATGTCGGCTCCTGCCTCGTAATAGGCTCGGTGAATGCCGATGATGGTATCGGGATGGGTCAGATTCCAGCGCTCCGGCAGTTCGCCTGCGGGCAGTCCGGCAGCCTGCAGCATGGATCCCATACCGCCGTCGTAAAAGACAAAACCGTTTTGCAGTTTTTCACGAATAGTCATAGAGAATACCTTGTTTTCTTAGATTCGATGGGTTGCAGTTAAAATAGCGATATACCTCTCGGCGGTCGATCTGTCCCTATCGGAGAGGTATCGCGGTGAAGTCCCGTTATTTGATGATTTCGGATATGTTATTCTGAATGGCGGCGGCAACGTCGGGTTTGTTCATCGAGTAAACGTGAACCGCGTTGATGCCGTTAGCGTACAGATCGATGATCTGATCGGTAGCGTAGGCGATGCCTGCTTGCTTCATGGCTTCGGGATTGTCGCCGAAGCGGTCAACGATCTGGATAAATCGTTTGGGAAGCAACGAGCCCGAAAGCGCACAGATGCGCGCGATAGACTTGGGGTTGGTCACCGGCATAATGCCCGCAACGATGGGAACCGTGATACCTGCTTCGCGCAGCTTGTAAATGAAATTGTATAGAATATTATTGTCAAAGAACATCTGCGTGGTGAGAAATTCACAGCCTGCGTCAACCTTGAGCTTCAGGTTAGCGATATCTTGTTTCTGGGTATCCGCTTCCGGGTGTCCTTCGGGATAGCAGGCGCCGCCGATGCAGAAGTCGCCGTGTGCTTTGATAAATCGAACAAGATCGCTGGCGTGGGCAAAATCCACGCAGAGCGGACGATCCTCCGCCCAATCCTTGGGACGGTCGCCGCGCAGAGCGAGGATGTTCTCGATTCCGTGTGCCTTCATCTGACTAAGACGGTCGGTGATCGTAGCCCGATCGGCACCTACGCAGGTCAAATGACCAACGGTAGTAACTCCGTAGTTTTTCTGAAGATTGCCTGCAACCTCGACGGCAAAACCGGCATTCGATCCACCTGCACCGAAGGTGACGCTCATATAGGACGGATCGATTTTGGCGATCTCCTCTGTTGCGTGCTTGACCGATTCGAAGGCGTCGGTCGTCTTTGGCGGAAATACCTCGAACGATAGAGCGGGCTTTTCTGCTTTGATAATATCGATTACTTTCATGGTCATTTGCCTTTCAAATTCTAACGGTAGATTATTCAAACGCTTGAACGGCGCGGATAGCCGCTTTCCAGCGGACGTAGCCTTCGTGAACCGACGCGTCCGGCAGGGGGCGGAAGATCCGATTGGATCGACGAACCTTGGAGAGCTCGTCCAAGGTATAGAGCCCCGCACCGATGCCTGCCAGCATGGCGGCACCCAGAGCGGTGGATTCGATCACGGCAGGACGGTCTACGGTGATGTCCAGAAGATCTGCCTGGAACTGCATCATAGGTGCGCTGACAGACGCACCGCCGTCCACCTTCAGTGAGCGGATGGGGATGTTCGATGCTTTTTGCATGGCAGCAATCAGTTCAGCCGATTGATAAGCGATCCCTTCCAGTACGGCGCGGCAGATGTGACAGCGGTTGGAACCGCGGGTGAGTCCCAAAAGCGCGCCGCGGGCGTACATATCCCAATGGGGCGCGCCCAGTCCCGTAAAAGCGGGAACGAAGATCACGCCGCCGCTGTTTTCGACCTGCTCGGCAAGGAGGTCACATTCGGGAGCGGAGGAGATGAGCTTCAGCTCGTCTCTCAGCCATTGAATGGCAGAGCCTGCGTTGAACACGCTGCCTTCCAGCGCGTAGGTGACGACGTCTCCGAGCTTCCAACCGACGGTGGTGATGAGTTTATCGTCAAAAATGGGACGGCTGCCGATGTTCATCAGCGCAAAGCAGCCTGTACCGTAGGTGTTCTTGGTATCCCCCAATGCGAAGCAGGCCTGACCGAAGAGAGCTGCTTGTTGGTCGCCTGCCGATGCGGTAACGGGCTTGCCCCACATGGCGGGAGGAATAGACGGGTCTTCCAAAACCTTGCCAAACAGCCCTGCGTTGTCTGCGATTTTGGGAAGGATATGCATCGGAATACCGAGTTTGCGACAAATATCGGCATCCCACTCCAGCGTGGTGACGTTCATCAGCATGGTGCGGGAGGCGTTGGTCACGTCGGTGAGGTGATTGCCTGTAAGCTTCCAGATCAGCCAGCACTCCACCGTGCCGAAAAGCAGCTTTCCTTCATCGGCAAGTGAACGGGCTTCGGCACAGTTGGAGAGGAACCACGCGATCTTGGTGCCCGAAAAATAGGCGTCGACAGGTAGTCCCGTGGTGCGTTTGATGGCAGCTTCCATACCGCCTGCGATCAGCTCTTCGCATTCAGGCGCAGTACGGCGGCATTGCCATACGATGGCGGGAGCGATAGGCTTGCCGGTTTCAGCATTCCAAAGAATAGTCGTTTCCCGTTGATTGGTGATGCCGATGCAGTCGATCTCTTCGTCAATTTCGGAGAGGAGCGCGCCCGCAGCCTGCATCTGGGAGTGGAAGATCTCTTCAGCGTCGTGCTCTACCCAGCCGTCCTTGGGGTAATGCTGGGTGAGCGGAACGTTCTTCTGTCCAAGCGGACGGAAGTCGCGGTCGAAGAGGATCGCGCGGGAGGAGGTCGTCCCTTGATCAAGTGCTAAGATTGCCATAGATTAAATCTCGGGGATCACGATCTCGACTTCTCTGCCCAGCTCGGAAGAGCGGATGATGCCGTCGATGATCGCTTGGTTGTAGAGGATCTGAGAGGTGGGAACGGGTGCTTCCGTGCCGTTGAGGATGGCGTCCACGAAGGAGCGAACCTTTTTGTAGAAGAGGTTGGACTTCTCTTGGGGGATGATATCGATCTTGGAGGAGGTAGGCGTACCGTTCTCGTCATCGTGCATCAGGGTGATCTCGCCGATGGGACCGTCCCATGCGCCACCCCACAGCTCAAAGTGGGGCTGACGAACCTTCAGACCGGCGTCTTTACCCAGGAAGAGGAAGTCGCCGCAGGTGTCCATGTGCATTGCCCAGGACATACGGAAGTCGAAGGTGATACCGCCCTCCAGACGGATGAACGCGGCAGAAAAATCGTCCACGCTGAAGCGCCGGGATTCCTTGTAATACTTGGGATTCTTGCCGAAATAGTCGTATGCGACGGCAGAAACGGTGAGGGGCTTGGGGTAGCCGATGGTATTCAGACCGAAGTCCAGCGCGTAGCAGCCGATGTCGGCAAGCGCGCCCACGCCTGCCTTGTCCTTGTCAATGAAAGTCGAGCCGGGGATACCGCGTCTGCGGCCGCCGCCCGACTGAACGTAGTAGACGTCGCCCAGCAGTCCCGACTGCACCAGCTCCTTAATGTGGCGGGAGTTTTCGTCGTAGCGGGGCTGGAAGCCGATCGTCAGGATCTTGCCGCTCTTCTTCTCTGCGCGACACATTGCAACGCCTTCGTCCAACGTGATGCTCATGGGCTTTTCGCAGAGCACGTGAACGCCTGCTTCCAGCGCGGCAACGGTGCATTCGGCGTGGGTGGAATTGTAGGTACATACGCTGACCGCATCCAGATCCATTTTCAGAAGCTCGGCGGCAGAGGTAAAATCTTTAGCATCGGAGAGCTCGTAGCGATCGAGAAACTCTCTTGCTTTGCCGGGGATAATGTCGGCGCCGCCTACGATCTCCACCTCGGGGATCTGCTGATAGGCGCGCATATGGGCGTTGGCGATCCCGCCGGTTCCGATAAAGCCTACGCGAAGTTTTTTCATAGTTACCTCCTGAATGGGTCAGCGCGAAGGTTCTGCGCTGACGGATTAGTCTGTATTTATTATAACACCGTTGGTTATAAATGTCAATTATTGTTTTGTCTTTTTCTTGCGCAAATAGGGCAAATATGTCGAAAATGCAGAAGGCAGCGAAAAATCCGCCTCCAGACGCTCGAGACTTGCCGAGACCATCTCTGCGGGTATCTCGGAGAGTGCAGATAAGGTCAGCTGATAGCCGATCATCTGCCACTCAATGTGGGTGAAGATATGCTTGGCTGCAGGAAGCGTCTCTATGCGGATCACTTCCAGCCCCAGCTCACGGGCGTGAGAGAGGACTTCCGCTTCACTGCGATGACCGTCCAGCGAGGGGAGCTGCCATAGTCCGGCGAGTAACCCCTTATCGGGGCGTTTTTCCACCAGCACTTCCCTATCGCTGCGGATGATCAGAATCGTGCGCCGGTCAATCTTTCGGGGCTTTTGCTGTTTGGGCGCGGGGATTATATCGACTGTTCCCTCCCGATAAGCGGTGCAATGCTCCGAAAGGGGGCATTCCGAGCAGCGGGAGCATCCTTTGGGGAGACAGACGGTGGCGCCCAGCTCGATGAGACCCTGATTGTACGCCGAAGGATTGGTTGGGGAGATATGCGGCGCAAGCAGTTTGCTGTACTCCTTCTTGAGCGCAGGATCGAAGATATCACGGCGGTCGCCCACCAGCCTTGCCACAACGCGCATGACGTTGCCGTCCACGGCGGGCGCAGGAATGCCAAATGCGATTGAGGCAATTGCTCCTGCGGTGTATTCGCCGATGCCGGTGAGCTTTTGGAGCTTCGCGGGATCGGCAGGAAACCTGCCGTCGTAGGTCTCTACCACAATACGCGCAGCTTTCTGCATATTTCGCACGCGAGAGTAGTAGCCAAGCCCTTCCCAGAGCTTCAGAAGCTGCTCCTCCGGCGCGTTTGCCAGTGCGTACACGTCCGGGAGGGCATTCAAAAAGCGGGCGTAGTAGGGCTTGACTGCCTCTACGCGGGTCTGTTGCAGCATGATCTCGGATACCCAGATCTTGTAGGGGTCTTGTGTATGCCGCCACGGGAGGTCGCGGGCGTTTTGACGGTACCAGCTAAGGAGCGGGGATTCGATCAGCGACAGATCCATTCGCTCACTCTCCCTTGGGACAATCGACGGTCACAACCTGCGAAGTAGCAATGGGAGTCCCCTCACTCAGTGCGTACAGGCGAAGGGTAACTTCCCCGCCGTCGGGGACGGAGAATGCGGTAATGTCTTCTTCGAAGCAACCGCTTCCCTTGTAAGGATTAAAGCGGACGTTCGCCTGCCATTCGGTGACGGTATTCCCTCTTCCCCATGAGATCAGGTAGCGATCGGCACCTTGGATTCGGGGGAAACGGACGCGCACGATCTCGGCGGCGGTGTCGGTGGTGATAGTGAAGTTGACTGCGGGAACGGGGCGTGTCGGCGCAGGCAAAGATAGCGGCTCTGCCGTCAGGAGCTTATCACCAAGCTGCTGACAGATGCGGAGCGTGGCAGCCTTTTCGGGATATGTGAGAGGCAGTCGGTTTTGCACGGTCAGTCCGCGGACGGTGAGCAGAACCTTTCCGTCTGCATCGGTCAATTCGCCGAAGATCGCTCCACGATTCGGATCGGCATTGGTGGTGATCCGGATAGCGTTGCGGGTGCGAGCCAGTGTCGCTGAAATGGTGGGCGTACCGATCGGACGAATGACGAGCGACGTAGCAACCGTGCCCTCCAGCCGTATCGTATTGTATTGCTCTGGGGCAAAACGGAATGGATTTGTGGGCGACGAAAGATCTCCGGGAATGATGCGAGTATATGTACCGGTCGAATCAAAACGAATCAATCCGGCTTGCTGATCGTTGACGTATACGGTAGCGGTTGCCTCTGGCGTGCTCGTAAAGGTGAGGGCGTATTCGTAAGCAACAGGGACAACGATCTGCTTAAATTCCGAGGCGATACCGTCAATATAAGGCGGTGCGGTTACGACCTCCTTTGTCGAATCTGCTGAAGGAATATGGGTTAACTTCAGTCGCGCAGATCCGTAGGGGATAAGGTCGGCCTCCACCGTCTCACCTGCACAGCAGCCGCAGGGCTGGGGAGCGTGGACGTTGCCGATAAGCCGCCAATCGGGACGTTTCTTCATCCGTACCGACAGGCGCACAGGCGCGCTGTCCGGGGTAAAGGGATGATCGGTAACGGGAAGCTCGGTAACGGTGAAATTGCTTTCCGAGGGAAGAATACACATGTTCCAGGGGGTAGTGGGGAGCACTTCCCTGTTGCCGGTCTTCCCCAGCGCCGGAACCTTCAGCTCTCTGCAGGCGTTGTCGGCAAGCGCGCGCCAGTTTTCACCGATGGGATAGCTGTAGATCAGCGCGCCGCGGCGAATGCCGACGGAGCGGTTATACCAAGAGGAGAGCTTCACCTCGGCGGTGAAGGTGAGTTCAACGGTATCGCCATTCGTCCAGGAGCGGGTGAGTTGAGTAAATGAAACGGCCGCCGCCTGTGCCGTTTCTTTGTCGCAGACGGTGATGGTCGTTGATTTGCTCCAGCCGGGAATGCGAAGCTTCAGCGGGAAGCTGGCATCTTCACCGGTATAGGTGAGAGTCACTTTTTCACGGAAGGGATAGTCGGTGGTCATTTCAAACGATGCCGTCTTTCCGCCTGCAACTGTAGCAGTCACCTTGCAGGGGCCGTATGCGACGGTGGCCAGTCCTCCCTCGGGCGTTGCCATCCACATAGATTGCACGAATTTTGGCCAGCCCATGTGATGATTGGAAAAACAGCAATCATATCCGCAGGGAGCGCCGAACGCGGAGGAGTCGCCGTGATCGCAGTCGAATCCGTGGTAGCCGCCCGTTGCCAGCACTTGATTTTGTAAAATGTAGTAAACGTGACCGAGATAATCGTAGGAATAGCCGCACGGCAGTGCGTTGTAGGCAAGCGTTTCCAGATGATCGCAGAGCGTCGGATCGCCCAGAATGCGGATAGCGATCTCGGAGGAGAGCATTCCTTCTACAATTCCGCACAGCTCAGAGCCGCGGTGGGAAAGATTGTCCCGTGCAGCTTCGTCGGAGTTGGGCAGCTCGTCGATCCGTCCGTGATCGATTGCGATATGTGTAAGTCCCTTTTGAAGTGCGGTCTTTGCACGGGCATCGCCGCTGATCTGCCAGAGCAGCGGGGGTGTTTTCATGGCTTGGCCGGTGTTGACTACGTGCTCGCGGACGGTAGTCTCCTGCATGATGTTCACCCAGTCCTGAGTCTGTGAGGCAAGAAGGTTCGCCAGATCGATGAGCCAATCGGTCTCATCAGGACGCGCGGGGTCGTACAGCTTCTGATAGAGCCACAGCACGCTGTCGATATTGTCACCACCTCGGGCGTGTGCCCAGGATTCCAGCGGACGGCTCGGGAGCATCTTCAGCTGCCCGCGGAAGTAGTTTTCCATAAAGGGGAGGATGCGGGCGTCCTCTTCCCCGCGCATGAGTTTCGCCTCGTAATAATCGCACAGAGCCATCAGCACGGGCATCCGCGACCACCAATCCTCGTTGGAGCGAGGGCCGAACATTCCGTCCTCGCGGGCGGAGAAGAGAATAGATTCGATCCAGCTTTGGGTTTTTTCTTTCAGCTTATCGTCGTCAAGGACGTATGCAAGGGCGACCAGACCTCGGAGATAGTAAGGACCGCGCTCCCAATTTTCGCCGACCCCGCCTCTCCATTCGCTACTTTCGGGACGGTAGTCGGGAAAAAGCTCCATCTCGCCGGTAAGACCTTCTGCTAGCATCGTGAGCTGACGCCGCAGAAATCCCTCGGGGCGAACGGCTCCTGCAGGGAGTCGGTAGAATGCGGAAGGCTGTAGCTTGCCGTGATTGGCTTGGGTGTATTGGTTCGTCATATCAATTCTCCTTTGCCTGTGCGATCAGTACGTCTGCGGACAGCTTTTGTAAGCCCTCGTCGGCAGCGATTCTGTACGCCGACGGAGTCATGTTCATTTCCTTCTGGAACACCTTGGAAAAATAACCCTGATCTGCAAAGCCGCATCGCAGGGCGATGTCGCAGATGGTGGCGTTGCTTTTGGCAAGCAGCAGCGTTGCCTGCTCCAGACGGTATTTGGTGATGTATTTGTTCACCGATATGTGATACCGTTGCTCAAAGGAATTGATCAGCGTGGATTTGGAGCAATGGAAATAGACGCAAAGCTCCTTGATGGTCAGCCGCTGACCGAAATTGCGGTGGATGTACTTCATCGTCAGCTCGGCAAGATCGCGCTCGGGCAGACGGAGCTTGTTGGAATAGGTGATGTATTCCGAGCAGACCGTCATAATATTGACGTAGGATTCGATCATATCCATTGCAACTGCCGGGATCTGATCGATCTTCT
This sequence comes from uncultured Lachnospiraceae bacterium, assembly GCA_964519075.1. Lineage (GTDB taxonomy): Bacteria > Bacillota > Clostridia > Oscillospirales > CAG-272 > CAKSQF01. Next base: position 1,633 of record CAZFJJ010000032.1, on the reverse strand, counting down.
TTTCCAGCATGATCCTGTTATCGAAGAACGGCTTCGTTCGGATGCTGACGAGATTCCGATTTTCCTCGGTCTGGTCGATGACCTGTCCCATCATCAGATAGCCTGCCAGTACGCCGAAATGATAGAGCGGGCTGACCGCCTCCCAGAGACCGAACTTGCAGCGGTAGATGTATACGTCACCCGTTTTATTTACGGTATCAAAGGCAATCTTGTCGGCTTCCTTACAAACGGTGGCGCATCTGTCGCTTTGACGGATATAGGCGCAAAATGGTGACAGCGCCCGGGGATAGGCGGCGATCTCTCTATATTCCGTGTCGTGAACCGAGATACGAAATCCGGATATCTTGTGAAGCTCCTTGAGAATGAACATTACGTCCAGCGAATCTTTCATATCTATCTATAAACTGCCTTTCCGCGAAAGGCATCGACGGGGTTATGAAACCGTAGGTGCTTTTCGCTTTTTGTTAATAAATTTGTGGTAAAATAGAGTTAGGAACCGGCAAACTACAGAACCCGCGGAGGTGAGTAGTTGGCTTTATATTTTTTTGACTGCCTTATGACAGTCTTTTTGTCTGCGCGCTTTTTTAGTGAAGCAAGCAATTGGAGTTAGGTGATTGTTTCAAACTTGCTCCTTGCAAATGGAATATCGTCCAATTTGTTCGATTTTGCAAATTTAGTCTATTTTCCAAATCATTATACCATTTTACATAGAAAAATGCAAGTATTTATTGTACAATAACAGTAGAAAAATTCTGTCCTATCATAGGAGGCAATTATGGTTGATACTGCAATCCATCTGTTGTTAAACTACGGAATCGAAAAAGGTCTTCTTTCGGAAGAGGATCGGATCTACGCGCAAAACCGCATTCTTGCTCTGATGCAGAAGGACGGTCTGGAGCTTGCCGATTCCGACCATGCACTCACGCTCCCCGAGATTCTCGACGTTCTCGTAAACGACGCGGCAGCCCGCGGTCTGATCACCGACAGCCCCGTTTACCGCGATCAGTTCGACACTGCGCTGATGGACTGTCTGATGCCCCGCCCCTCGGTAGTCAACGCCGCTTTTACAATGCTTCGGGAGAAGAATCCCGAGGCGGCAACCGATTGGTTCTATCATCTGAGTAAAGCGTCCAATTATATCCGTGTGGATCGGATCGCTCGGGATATGAAGTGGGTGATCCCCTCGGTCTACGGTGAGATCGATATCACCATCAACCTGTCCAAGCCGGAGAAGGATCCCAAGGCCATCGCCGCCGCCAAGCTGGCCAAGCCCTCGGGATATCCCAAGTGCCAGCTGTGCATCGAATCGGAAGGTTACGCAGGCCGTGCCGACTTCCCTGCCCGCCACAATCACCGCATCATTCCTCTGATCCTCTGTGACGAGGCTTGGAGATTCCAGTATTCGCCTTACGTTTATTACAACGAGCATTGCATCGTGCTGAACGCGCAGCACACTCCCATGAAGATCTCCCGTCAGACCTTCGCCCGTCTGCTTGCCTTCGTGGAGCAGTTCCCTCACTATTTCCTGGGCTCAAACGCCGATCTTCCCATCGTAGGCGGTTCCATCCTCACCCACGATCACTTCCAGGGCGGTCACTACACCTTCGCCATGGAAACTGCCCCTGCTGAGATC
>CAZFJJ010000031.1:0-12732 GCA_964519075.1 uncultured Lachnospiraceae bacterium | reverse complement strand
CGTGACCTTCACGGGCGTTCCCGCAAGCTCGGTCAGCGTCTGCTCGATCTCGGGGGTATGGCGGTGAACGCCTGCCTTGTAAGCGGCAAACGCCTCGTTGGTATCGGGATAGTGGGTGCCCTGGGTAAGCCCTCTGCCCGCACCGGTGACGCCCGACTTGGAATCGATGACGATGCCGTCGGTCTCAACGAGCCCCTTCGTCAGCGCAGGAGCAAGACCCAGCGCGATGGAGGTAGGATAGCACCCGGGATTGGCGATGATCTGCTGTCCGTTCACCTGCGAACGGTGCAGTTCAGGGATGCAGTAGACCGCATCCGCATGAAGCTCGGGGCAGGTATAGGACTTCTGATACCATTTTTGGTAATCGGCCTCGTCCTCCAGACGGAAGTCTGCACCCAGGTCGATGAGGATCGCCCCCGTCTTGGCGCACTCTGCCGCCAGCGGCTCGGACAGACCGTGAGGCAGTGCGGCAAATACCACGTCGCAGGTCTCTGCCATCTTGCCCGCATCGGTCAGCGACATCTCGCAGACCTTTGCCAGATTGGGATAGATCTCGGAGATCTTCTTTCCCTCGAAGGATACCGAGGAAATGGCGGCAAGCTCTGCCGCAGGATGCGTTAAAATGAGACGAACCAGCTCGGCACCCGCATACCCGGTGGCACCGACGATCCCTACACGAATTTTCATGATTATTTATCCTCCTCCGAAGCTCTGCCTCGGACTCCGCCTAAGAAACTTTTTGAAAAAAAGTTTCTTAGGAATCTTCAAAAACTTTAATTTGGGCGCGACAAGTACTTGTCGCGCAATCTATGTTCAGACAGTGATGGTTGTAGTTCGCCTTCGGTGAACTACGTCTCTCCTCCTCAGATTGCAATTCCGTAGGAATTGCTTCCATGACTCCTAACCCAATTCTGCCCAACTAACCCTAAGTCCACTTCACGAACAATACCCTATTATACCGCATTTTACTCAAAATTGCAATAGGGAAAATGAATATTTATACAAAACTCGTGAATAAATTTTCATTCATTCCGCACAAACTTCCAATCTCGCATTCCAAAATCGTATTATAGCACAAACCACCGCAAAATACAAGATTTTCATCGTAATTTTTCCGAAAAAAAGCGCAAAATTTCATTGCGGCGATAAAGTTTCACAAAACCGCCGCCTTGGAATCCAAGAAAGGTATGGTCATACGATGAAACACTATTTCAAAGGAGTGCTTTGCTGCGCATTGGCGCTGATCGGCGGTCTGCTGACTCCCGCAAACGTCTACGCATCCACAGATACCACTCCTTATAATTGGTATTGTAAAAACAACGATACCCACACCCCGCCGACGCTGGACAGTCAGCAGAAATGGATAGAGGACTACGACGCTTACTACCTTGACCGCTCCGTGAATGAAAATGACAAGGTCATCTATCTCACCTTCGACGCCGGCTATGAAAACGGTAACGTGGAGAAAATTCTGGACGCGCTAAATAAGCATAACGCGCCCGGTGCTTTCTTCATTTTAGATAATCTCATCACTCGCGCCCCCGAGCTGGTGAAGCGGATGCAGGCAGAGGGGCATCTGGTCTGCAACCACACCAAACGGCATCCCGACATGACCAAGATCTGCGACAGAAAAGCCTTCGCCGAACAGCTGACCACGCTGGCGGAGCATTACAAGGATCTGACCGGCTGTGAGATGCCCAAGATCTACCGTCCACCCGAAGGACGGTATTCCAAGCAAAACCTGGAGTATGTGAAATCCATGGGCTACAAGACCGTTTTCTGGTCATTCGCCTACGCCGATTGGGACAACAATCGTCAAATGAGCGAGGAGGCAGCACTTGAAAAGATCCTCTCTCACACCCACAACGGCGAGATCATGCTGCTCCACCCCACCTCTGCCACCAACGCGGCGATCATGGATCGTCTGCTGACCCGTTTGGAGGAGGAGGGCTACCGTTTCGGCAAGCTGAACGAGCTGTGGGACTGATCAGACGGAAATTAACCGCGATCCTGCTTGCCGCGCTGCTGCCGGGGCTGATGCTGCCAATGGGCATCGCAGTACCGATCACGGCGAAAGAAAGCTGCGGCGCCAAACGGATCGCCCTGACCTTTGACGACGGTCCTTCCCCGCGCTATACTGCCGAAATTCTCGATATTTTGCGGGAATACGGCGTAAAAGCCACCTTTTTCGTGGTGGGGGTCAATGCAGAGAAATCCCCCGAGTTACTGCAAAGGATCGTTTTGGAGGGGCACGAGGTAGGCAATCACACCTATTCTCACCCGCATCTGCAAAAAATGGATGCCGCCACGCTGGCAGACGAGCTGACCCGTACCGACGCACTCATTCAAAAGATAGCGTGCGTCTCTCCCATCCTCTTCCGACCGCCTGAGGGCGTAGTGACAACTTCGGTCAAGGCTGCGGCGGAAGACGGAGGCTACCGTCTGGTGCTGTGGAGCGTTGACACCCGCGACTGGGCGCTGAATCCGGCGTCCAATATTCTGCGGATCGTAAAACGCGAGGCGTCTGACGGGGACGTCATCCTCTTCCACGATTGGGTGGCGGGAAGCAGTCCCACGCCCGCAGCCCTGCGGCAGGTGATCCCCTGGCTGCAGGCAGAGGGGTACGAGCTGGTTCCTGCGGGTCAATTATAAACCTGATAACCGCCCGATGACAAAGCATCGGGCGGTTTGGGTTGCGTTTTACATCGTGACGAAGATGAACTTCAGCACGAACAGAAGAGAAATAACAGTGATCGGAATATCCTTCTTGGTGTACTTACCGGTAAAGAGAGTAATCACCGTGTACGCGATGGCACCGATACCGATACCGTTGGAGATGGAATAGGTGAGGGGCATCATGATCAGAGCCAGGAAAGCAGGAACGGAGGAACGCAAATCACTCATATCCACGTTTGCAAATCCCTTCATCATCAGAACGCCCACGTAGATCAGCGCGGGAGCGGTAGCACAGGCAGGAACCACCGATGCCAAAGGAGACAAGAAGAGGCAGATCGCAAAGCAGATAGCGGTGACCAGCGAGGTCAGACCGGTTCTGCCGCCCGCGCCAACGCCTGCCGCAGACTCAACGAAGGTAGTACAGGTAGAAGTACCGCAGACGGCACCTGCAACGGTAGCAACCGAGTCACAGGTCATGCACTTGTCCACGTCGATGGGGTCGCCGCTCTCATCCAGCAGATTGGCCTGCGAAGCAGTACCGTAAAGCGTGCCGATGGTATCGAACATATCCACCAGACAGAAGGTGATTACCAGCATGATCGCAGACAGCACTCCGCCGATCACGGGGCCGGTGAAGGCGTCCTTCCAAGACTGAAGCTGGAATACGCCGGTGATGCCGATCTGTCCAAAGTCCTTGAAGGACTGTCCGATCTGGCTCATATCAAAGGTAGGAACGGTCCAGGTGCAAAGATAATACAGAACGGAAATGCCTGCAATAGTGAAGAGAACCGAGCCCTTCACGCGGAACTTTTCCAAGACGGCGATTGCCAGCAACCCCAGCAGTGCCAGCAACGCAGGGAGCGCGATCTCCTTGAAGGTGCCGTTTTCCAGTGCGCCGTGAATATCAACGAATTGAACCAGAGTATACTGATTATCCTGAATGATGCCTACGTTCTGGAAGCCCAGGAATGCAATGAACAGACCGATGCCCGCAGAGATCGCCTTTTTCAAACAATCGGGCAAAGCCTTTGCAATATAAGTACGTAAACCGGTGAGCGACAGAATCATAAATACCAAACCGGACACCAGAATGATGACCAGACCCGCCTGATAGCCGTCCACCACATCGCTGCCGCTACGCATTGCGGGAAGGATGAAGGAAACGAAGAAGAATGAGTTCAGACCCATACCGCAGGCCTGTGCAAAGGGCATTCTGGCGTAGAACGCCATCAGCAGCGTACCGATCACGGCTACCAGCAGGGACGCAATATATACGGCGTTCCAAATGCTTTGGAAGGCGGGGTCGGCAGTAGGATCCATGTGCATAAATCCGACGATCTGGTTGGGGTTGACGACTACGATATACGCCATGGCGAAGAAGGTAGTCAGACCCGCGATGATTTCCGTGCGGATATTGGATCCACGCTCCGAGATCTTGAAAAACTTGTCCATACAGTTTCTCTCCTCAAAAGTAGTTTTTCCTCAAGCGACGACCGCTTCGAGGTGTTATTTCTATTATAGCAGATGATCCGACGTTTTGCAACAGTTTTTTCACAAATTATGCAATGTTTATTCACTTTTTCTCGAGCCCAAAAGCACCGTCCTGTCGGACGGTGCTTGGAACCGATTTATCGGCTGGTCTCGCGCATCACGATAGCGGAGCTGTTGTAATACTTCAGCGCCTTCAGCGACTGGGCGGTTGCCTGGAAGAAGACGACGGTCTTCTTGCCCTGCTCGTCGGTATGCAGCGCAAAGTAGAGGTCGTAGCAGTCCATGGAAGGAACCGCTTCCACGCGGTTGTCGGCGCCAAAGCCGTCTGCCTCTGCGCGGTAGTCCGCGTCGTAGGGGGCGATCAGGGAAAGCTCCTTCACCTTAGTCTCGAAGAGCTTGACCTTTTTCTTTCCGCCCATGACCTTCTCCACGGTCAGTACGCTGGCATCAACGGTGAAGCTGTATTCAATGGAAACTGCGGGCCAGGTAAAGAAGTAGAGCATCCATGCAGCCGTGGGTGCCAGCGCAAACAGCGGGATAGCGATAATGCCCAGTTGAGTTGCGTTATTGAAGAGCACCACTGCTACCAGAATCAGCACGAATGCGCCCAGGTAGCTCAGCAGCATCAGCATCCGCTGCATTTTGTACTGACCTTCTACCTTTTTTGCCACTACGTATTCGGCGTAGTTGCTGCTGCCGTACGCGTCGTCCGCGCGGGCAACGATGTCGTCACGAACCTGTTTTCTTGCCATGATTATTCTCCTATAGAAAAAATATACTCTATCGTATAGTTTACCATAAAATCCGCTCTTTTGCAAGAGGAAATCGGTATTTTACGGTAGATTTTTTATTCGGAAGTATGCACAAATAAACATTAAAATTATCATACAATCTGCCATATTGACAGCGAAATAGCATTATGATATAATGATAATGAACAGGAAATTATTTCCTGTAAATATTATCAAGGAGGATCCTCTAATGAAAAGAAACCGCAAATTTCGCACAACCATGGCAATGTGTATGGCACTGACCCTATTGTCTTTGCCGCAATTTGCCGCAACCGCAGCAACGCTCGACACCGTTCGTTCATCCGTAATCAGCAGTGATTTACGCGAATCAATTTCAGATGGCGATGCCTCCGAATACACCGTGATGGTATCGCTGACCAATGATGAATTGGACACGTACACCCAGAAACTCGCAGATGACACGCAAAGTCTGCAAGCACCTAATCGCTCTACCGTTGATACTTCCGGTACGCTGGAAGAAATCCAAGCACAGATCAGTGAGCAACGAGCTCAAAGCCGCGCCTTCTACCAAGCCCAGAATCAAGCAATCATTGAAAATGCCGTAGACGCAGAAGATGTAGTGTATATCAGCCGATATTCGCCGGTAGCGATACTGGAATTATCGCCGAGCGAGATTAATCAGTTGGCATTGAATGATTCCTTTAATCGAGTCGATTCTCTCAATTACCCAATTACCTTCAATACATCATCAATATCAGACACTATGATTGCACCCTATGCTTCAATGCAATCTAGTGAGGTCACTGATTATTTGTCAATGATTAGAGCTTCAACATTAAAACGTTATGCCGACGGCTCTGGTATTAAGATTGGAATAATGGATATGGGCGTTCCACTTAACCATTCGCTTTATTCAAACATTGTTGATTATTATCCTACAACCAACACTAGAACCGATATTCACGCTAGCGATGTTTATACTATTCTATCTACATTAACACCAAATGCTTCATACTACTGTGCTGGAGTTCTCCCTTCCAATGTTGACGACACTTCTGATCCTGCTGATACACACGCATATTGTATAATGGCTTGCGAATGGTTGTTAGATCAGGATGTTAATGTTATTAATATGAGCATTGGAATCGACACTAATACATATAATAATCAATATACAAGTATTTCACAATGGTATGAACAATTATCCTACAATTATGGCGTTTCGTTAGTAGTTGCAGCTGGAAATTATAATAGTATTACTCAAACATACGCCCTCCCTACAACATCTTTATGTGCTAATAGCATTGTAGTAGGAGCAGTTGATGACGATGGTATTATTTGGGAAAAATCCCGATACAACGGAATGATCATATCAAGATCTACAAAACCAGACATCTGTGCTCCTGGTACAAACATTGAGGTATATAACGGAGACTGTTTTAGTGGTACAAGTTATGCTGCCCCTCAAGTTGCCGGCACAGTGGCATTAATGATGCAACATGAGCCTAGTCTATTGATGGAACCGGAAACCATTAAAGCGCTACTCACAGCAAATAATAATTCCAATTATCAGTACTTTGATACAACTCGTTCGTCTAGTAATTTGTATGCTCAGTATGGTTCAGGAGTTTTAGATTGCACAAGAATATATGCAAGTCTAAATTACGATCGTTACCACACATTCACTCTATACGATATTGAAGCAGGTGATAACTATTCTTTCACCATACCGTTAAATGCTTTGTATAAAACTCGTATATCCTTAGTCTGTGGCACGCAATACGACGGAACCACTTTCTATAATATTCCCACCACGACTTATACCATTTCTGTTGGTTCTGAAACCATTGCAACATCAAACAACAGCTACAATAATGTCAAAATCAGCAATGTTTATAGTGATGTGACAACTACATGCACAATCACGATTAACTTTAGAAGTGCATTTGCCGGAACCAATTATTTTGCATTAGCATGGAATTTTTATAATTAATTTTAAGTAAGGAGAACAAATCATGAAAACAATTCTATCTCTCATCCTGTCAGCAACCCTTCTCTTTTCCCTTTTTGCTTGCGCGGAGGTAAATCCCGCCGCCGGACGTCGGGGGGACGTTGACACTACTGCAGCGACGACCACTCCCGCTGTCACCGACGACCCTCACGCCCTCATTGCTCATTTGATCCATCCTTGTGAGATCCCCGATGGGTACGTCTATCCCGAAGGCACGGCGCAGTATTATATTGATAACGGACTGTGGCTGAAGGAAGACTTCTATCGCCCCGATATTATTTGGCTCGGTTCGACATTGGTAACTGCGAACATCCCCGGAGCCGGAACGGTTCGCTATAATTATGGTGACCCTCTATCTTATCCCGATACCAAGCGTGCCTTTACGGTTTGGCTGTATCAAAACACCACCACCGAAATGGAAGAGGCACTGGCTACCTATCTCACCGGGCTGGGCTTTGAGCTGATGGACACCCGCAACTCTGTAGACCAACTTGTTTTCGCGGGAACCGGTCGCGCCATCGAAGCGCTGGATTGCACCGCTCTGCAAAACGCTATCGGATGCCCCACCGAGTACGGAATCGACATCAGATTCGAGCATCAGGAACGGCACACCCATACCGAGGCTGCTCCCGAAGGGAAATTCTGGTCTTGCGGCTATCCCTCCAACATAAAAACCGATACTTAAATTCCCCCAAGAACCGCCCAAAGGCGGTTCTTGGTTCGCTAAACGAAGGGTTGAGATATTATGACGCCCCTCTTTTTTCGTCAAATCGCACGAAAAGTGCCTTTCCTTCTTGTGCGATGCTACAAAAATCGACTTTTGCCGGAAAACGGGGTGAAAAAGCGAAGTTTTTGTGCTATAATAGGTGTATCGAATAACAAATTAAGGAGATTTGACCTATGAACAAGAAAGAACTGATCCGCGCTGCCGCCGAGACTGCCGGCATGACCCAGAAGGATTGCGCAACCATACTGGACGCATTGCTGGCCACTGCTACCAAGGAGCTGGCTTCGGGCGGCGAAGTCTCCATCACCGGATTCGGCGCACTCCGCATCAAGGAGCGCGCTCCCCGCAAGGGCGTCAACCCCAAGACCGGTGAGGCAATTGACATTCCCGCAGGCAAGGGCGTTTCCTTTAAGGCGGGCTCTGCTCTGCTGGACGAAATCAGCGGTAAGTAAGCCGTGAACGGGCTTCTCCGCCGTCCGTTGGCGGTCGCATCTGCCCTGTATCTGCTTTTGCTGTTCACAGTCCTGTTTTGCGGCAGTGCCTACGCACTGCCGCTCTGCATTGGTGCAGCACTGTTTGCAGGTATAACGCTGAGCGCAGGATTCCTGTTTGCCAAGTCCGACTCCCGCCTGCGGCGAGGACTGTTTTTCTGCACGGGACTGCTGATCGCAGCAGCACTGGCCTTTTTCTCTGCCTATCGGGTGGATCGCTACGGTCTGCACAACGTCGCCGATCCCTACGACGGCAAGACGGGCGAGGCGGTACTGACGGTAACGAAGGTGGAATCCGCCACCTCCTATTCCACCACTCTGCTCTGCAAGCTCCACGCCTTTTCGGGACAGGAGATGGAGATCACGGGGCGGGTGCGCCTGCCCTACGCGTCAAAGCCGACCGTAGGTGATCGGATCTCCCTGACCGCTGAGCTTTCCCTCCTCTCCCCTGACGGCAAGACGCTGGCCGAGTGCTACGATTACTCGCAGGGCATCTTCTTCGAAGCGGTCGCCGACGAGGAACCCTATCGACTGCTGTCCGGCGAACCGACCTTTCCCAACGCCTATCTTACGAAGCTGCGCACCGCGCTCCGCAGGCAGTTCTACCCTTACCTCAGCGATGAGGATACGGGGCTCGTTGCTGCGCTGCTGACCGGTGATAAATCGGGGCTGTCGGACGATCTGTCCGATCAGTTCCGCAATCTGGGCATCTCCCACACGCTGGCGGTCAGCGGTCTGCATCTGAGCATCCTCTGCGGCAGTCTGCTGTGGATCTTCCGCAAGCTCCGACTGCCCCGCAAACTGCGATTTCCCATCCTGCTTCCCGTTTTGCTGTTCTATATGCTGCTGGTGGGATCGCCGTCGGTCTACCGCGCTGGCGGAATGACCCTGCTGTTGTTGCTCTCCTATCACTTCGGCAGGCGGCAGGATCCTATCACCTCGCTATTTGGCACGGTGATGCTGATCTGTCTCATCTCTCCCACATCGGTGCTGGACGTAGGACTTTTGCTCTCCTTTTTCGCCACCTTCGGCATCCTGCTGATCGCCGTTCCCCTGTCGGCGCGAATGCAGTCGCTGCCTGCTCTGCCCCGAACCGTACTGTCCGCGCTGACCGTCACCGCCGCGGCAACGCTGTTCACTCTCCCCTTCTCGGTGTGGTATTTCGGTGAATGGGCGGTGCTCTCTCCCCTCGCCAATCTGCTTTTCGTTCCTATAGTCACCGGGCTGCTCTATCTGACGCCTATTCTGCTGATCCTGTCGCCCATCGCTCCGCTGGCCACCGCGCCAGCCCTGCTGATCCGTCTGCTGAGCGCGATCCTGCAGACGGCAGGTCAGTTCTTCGGTGCCGACGATCATCTGCTGCTGCCGCTGAGCTATCCCATCGTCGAGGGAATGGCGGCAGTAGCAACGATTACTGCCATCGGAATGTGCATTTTCCGTAAAACCCGTCCGTGGACGCTTGCGGTTGCAGTGACCTTTCTGTGCGCAGCAGGCGGCTACACTACCCTGCACGCCTTCGAGTTGATGGAAGTGCGAAGCGTTGAGCTGCGCTCGGAGGGTGAGAACGACTGCCTTGCCGTTACCGAAGGCACGCGGGTAATGCTCATCGATCACTCGTCGGGCGGCTACGCGTTCCTGTCGGACATTGTGAAGACAAGCGAATCCGATCCGCTGATCCGAGTAGATGCGCTGGTGCTGACCTCCTACCGCTATCGGCAGATCTCCACTCTCACCCGTCTTTTGGAGACGGGGCGGTTGGAATATCTGATCCTGCCTGTCCCCGCCGAGGAGGACTGTAACACCGCCCAAACGCTGGCGCAACGCGCTGCCCAAGCGGGCTGTCGAGTGCAATGGTACTCCAAAGAGGATTCCTGTATCGGCTATCACGATGCCGAGATCCGTTTCACCTTCGCCGAATGGGACGATTTCGTTCCCCGCAGCGTCACCGTCCGACAAAACGGAAAGCGCGAGACATACCGGCTTCCCGTTGAATAAACGACTCGCAACGCTCCCATACTATGGATATTCATCCAAGTATGGGAGTGTTTATTATGAGTGTCTCGATTAGACGTTTAGGTCAGCGGCTCCTTTGGCGGCGAAGGCTCCGCCGTTTCCTGCAGGCTGATGACCCCACCGTCATTTCCGCTGACCGATTGGCGCGGGAATTTTCAGCCGCAGATCCCCGTTCGATTGAGCGGCTGTGGAAAAAAATCACGATAGAAGCGGATAGAATGCGAATCGACGGCAGTCTTTCCCCCGATAAATACCGTGAACTGACCGAAGCTTTGCGCAATACCGATCCCCAACTGCTGTCCGAACGCTTATCTCCCCTCCACCCACTGCTATTAGACAAGGAGTTCTACCGTCTGTCCGACGTCGCCACGCGCGAATGGCTCCGCCGCTCATTCGCTCGCTTCGCCAAGCGGCACCGTCTCTCCCCCAAGTCAGCGGCGCTTCTGTGGCAAGGGGAGCGCTGCCGTCCTATCCGATACTCAGCAGGAATGCTCCTTTGTTCTATCCTGAGTGCCGCCGCAGTCGGTTGGATAGGAGTTCTGATGTGCCCTGCAAAGGCTGCCGTGTTGCTGCTGACGGCTCTGCCTGCCGTCTTTACCGGCGTCTATCTGATTTCTGCCGCACTGCTGAGGCGGCTTCTGCCCGATTCGCCGCTTCCTCAGCTGGAAAGCAGCGCGGGACACTCGGTTCTGAGGGTTTTGGTGGGGCGTTTCCAAGATGCAGACGCTTCCTTGGATCAAGCGCAAAGCATCGTCTCGAGGACGGGCGAGGATTGCCTGCTTCTCCTTACCTTACCCGACGTATCGGTTTCGCCCCCTTCCAACGAACAAGCACAAATCGATCTGCTGACCAAGCGAGCAGAGGAACTGTCCCGTCAAAGCGATTCTACCGTCACGTTGGTGATCCCGCCCCGTCGGTACCGTCCAGGCAAATGGGGGAAAGCACGCTGGATCGGCAGGCTGACCGTCTCCGAGCTGGCAGAAGTGATCGCGCACTCCCTTCAGGGGCTGTCCGTATATCCCGAGGCAATCGCCATATTGCCGATCGGGGGAACGCTTATGCCGATCGGCGAAGAAGGGATGGCGTCAGCACTCTTTCACCCACTTTGCCCGTCGGACGCGCTGGTGTTTCTCACGCCCTCTGCTTCCCCCCTTCCGCTCGACAGGCTGACCGTTCTGCGGCAATGCCTGCTGCAAAAATACAACGCGCCGTCAGATCTTGTCGGATGGGGAATCTACCGTACCGATGCACTCCTTGCACTTGCCAAGGGGGAAATGCTCTCCCCGCGCTTGGCTTCGCAACCATTGTTTACAGAGCAAGTTCGTTCTCCCTCAGCCTGCACCCCCGTTCTTCGGCAGACCCCCACGCTTCTCCCCTGCTTGCGCCTACTGCTTCCGCTTTCAAGAACCCTTCTGCTTTTGGGGATCGTAGCTGCACGGCTTCCTCCGTCCCTTTCTTTTCTGCTGTGGACGGTCGCCTCTGCTGATTTGTCGGCAGCGGCTCTTCTTTCTCTGCGGACGGGTCGGAGGTTCTTCCTCTATACCCTTCCTGCATGGAAGCGACTTGCCGCTGCGTTTGTGAACCGCTCCGTTCTGCCAATGCAGGATCTGCTTCCGCGTGCGGGCAGCCGTTTACCGTGGGGACTCTGTCTGCTCTCCCTGGCGTTCGGCAGCACGGCAATTGCCATCGGCACGCCTTGGTCGATCATGGGACTGGGTTGGATCATCGCTCCGCTTTTGCAATCCGACATCCAGCCGTCCGCCGAACTCACGCCCGCCTTACGGGGGGCCTGCTATGCTCTTGCCGAGGAACTATACCCTTATTTACAGCGAAGCGAAGACGCTCTTCCCCCCGCCTATCTGACCAAGACGGGGGAGAACGCACTCTATACCACTCCCGCCGTACTGGGCACTCATCTGGCCGCAGAGATTTCTGCTTGTGACCTGGGGCTGATCGACCCCTATACGCTGGAGCGCCGGGTAGAGCATCTGCTCCGCCGTCTGGAAGGGCTCCCCACCCGATGCGGTCTGCCATACGCCCGTTACGATACCCAAACGGGTGAGTTTTACAAGGATAGCCGAGTAGACACGGTAACGGTAGGGCTCTACGCCCTTTGTCTCGCCGCCGCGGAATCGGGGTTGTCCGCGCTCGCAATCCGCAATCCGTCTCTGCGCGTTCTGTCCCAGCGGATCGCTCATTTACAAGCCCAGATGGATCTGACGCTTCTCCTGAACGGTGATCTTTCTCTCTGTCGCGCGCTTACCCCCGAGGGAGAACGGGAAGGTCAGCTGACCTGCTTCGCGGGTGGCGGCGGTCTAACGTTATGTGCCATTCTCACCTCGGACAGTGCGCAAAGTCTTAGCGGCAAGCAAAAAATCGCTGCTTGGAACACGCTCCTCTCTCCGTCCGAATTCAAAGAGGGACACTGTCTGATTCTTTCGGAAAACGGAACGCTCGACGATTATTGGTTGCCCCTTCAGCTATTGCCCATACCGCGGGACAGTCTGATCTCCGACGCCGCCGCCCGCGCAGTCCGTGCCGCGTTACGGGAGGGGAGTAAAAAAAACGATC
>CAZFJJ010000030.1:0-12776 GCA_964519075.1 uncultured Lachnospiraceae bacterium | reverse complement strand
CCCACCTCCGATCCCTATCACAATACCCAGTTCCTACTCTTCCTGGCTGCCGCTATCCAGTCGGTGTCCGACTATAGCGAGCTGCTGCGGGTTTCTATCGCCACTGCAGGAAACGATCACCGTCTGGGCGCACTGGAAGCACCTCCCGCGATCCTGTCGGTCTATCTGGGCGACGAGCTGACCGCCGTGGTCAACGCTATCGCCGACGGCAAGAAGTACGTCTCCCCCGTCAAGACCACCATGAGCGTAGGCGTTGCGGCGATCCCCGAGCTGAAAAAGGACACCACCGACCGCAACCGCACCTCTCCCTTCGCCTTTACCGGTAACAAGTTCGAGTTTCGGATGTCGGGCGCGTCTCAGTCTATCTCCGAGCCTAACATGGTGCTGAACACTATTATGGCGGAGACCCTGAAGAAGTTTGCCAACCGTCTGGAAAAGGCGAAGGATTTTGAGACCGCCGCCAGAAAACTCATCCGCGAGGTGTTCAAGAGAGAGAAGGATCACATCATCTTCAACGGAAACGGCTATTCCAAGGAATGGCAGGAGGAAGCGGCGCGCCGCGGACTGCCCAATCACGCTACCACTCCCGAGGCCATCTCGGTGTACGATAAGCCCGAGTACGTGAAGCTGTTTGCCGATCACGGCGTGCTGACTCCCGCCGAGCTTCGTTGCCGCAAAGCGGTGATGTTCGACAACTACGTCAACCAGATCAAGATCGAAGCGCAGACCATGTGCGAGATGGTGATCCGCGACATTCTCCCTGCCTGCTTCTCCTATTCCACCGAGCTGTCGGTAGCGGATTGCGGATGTGCGTCCGAGATCGGTGCAGAGGTGAATGCGCTCACCGACGATCTCTACGCCGCTACGAAGAAGCTGGAGAAGGCGCTGGAAGGACTCAAATCTGCCGGCAATACCGAGGAAAAGGCGTACTACACCCGTGACGTGATCCGCCCTGCTATGAACGCCGTCCGCGCTCCTGCCGACGAGCTGGAGATCATCGTAGGACGCGAATACTGGCCGATCCCCACCTACGGCGATATTTTGTATTATTAACCCCCAGAAAACAAGCCTGTGCTAAACGATGTTGACCCTTGCGGGCAAGTGATGTCGGCTTCGCCTTGTGATGCAGCCTGCGGTAATGAGGTTATGCCTGACGGCAAAGTGGAAACATCATTTTAAGCGTAGCGAATAACGTCACTTGTGCGTCAGCAAATACATCACTGACAAACAGAAAGAGAGAACATTTCGGTATTCCCGATTTGCTCTCTCTTTTTTAGTCAGTGGGTTTGGGCTTAGCCTATATCTTGCATTTGATCGATCCAATGCGATGCTCGCATTTGGGACGGAGTGGAAATGCTCCGCTAAGAACATCAACCCATATCAGGCTGTTGCGTTATTCAGTTAGTGCCAAACACGGCGGTCTTCCATACGGCGGGCAGTTGGGGAACGACGGTTCCGTGTGCGGTCAGCGTACCGTCGGCGTGCAGGACGACGAAGAATTGCTTGCCTACTGCTACCCACAGCGCGTCGGTGACGTCTGCGGTAAAATCGTCGGAGCCGCCCGGTGATACGCTGATCAGCGTGCCGTCCGATTTCAGCAGAGCGGCGTTATTGGCGTTGGAGGTGACGGCGATCACGTCGGCAGCGTCGGTAACTTTGCAGTTGCCCAGCGTGACGACCGTTCCGTCTGCCTTCAGTCCGATGCTGTGAAGCGTGCCTGCCGAGATAGCGATAATGTCGCTCCAATCAGAGGTGTTACAGATGCCTGCCAGGTTGTTGCCCAGCGCGGTCACGGTGCCGTCGGCGTGCAGGATCAGACTGTGATTGTCGCCCGTAGCGATGGCAACTGCATTCTGCAGATCGGCGGTGTTGCACTGACCGTTGAGATTACTGCCGGCTGCAACCACGGTGCCGTCGGCCTTCAGACCCAGCAGGTGGTAGTTGCCTGCCGAGATGGCTACGATGTCGATCCATTCCGCGATGTCCGCCTGCGAGTAAGAGCTGTTGGCCCCGTCTGCGATCTGAACGGTACCGTCCGAAAGAAGGATCACTACGGCGGCGTCGCAGCAAGAGACCGAAACGGCAGGGAGATAAGCGCTTTCGTAGGTGGGCTCGCCGGTGACGGGATCAACGCCGGTGATCAGAGAGGTGGCGCAATAGATCATGGTGCTTCCCAGATATACGTTGCCGTCGGAATCGACCGAGGCCACCTTCTGGGGCTGTGCGCTCAGCGTGGAGGCGTGCACCTGTTGCATTTTCTCAAAGGAGAGCGCCGAGAAGAAGGTGGGCAGATGGCGGCGCAGCTGCGCGTCGGTCAGGTTTTCCAGAACGGTCAGCAGCTTGGCGGTGTCGCCGGCAATGCCGACGTAATCAGCGGCGGTGTCGTAATCGTTTTGTGCGATATAGTGATCCACTGCGGCGGTAGCGGCGGTGATCACCAGATCGGGAAGCGCAAATTGTTCAGCCGTGTGGATGGCTTCGTCGTATTGATCTTGATCCAACAGCGCCTGAATCGCACTTTTCGCAATCGTCCGTGCGGTAGTAGCGGTTTCGTATTGATCGGCAATTGCCATGGCTTCGGTAAATTTACCGGCATCGGTCAACGCTTTGACGTACGCTTCGGCGGCCTGCGCGGTGGCGGCTTCCTGCTGGTCGGCGGGAAGGGAGGAGACCAGTCCCAGTGCCTTCGGATAGTCGCCTGCACCCAACGCGGTATAGAACCGTTGCGTGTTGATCGCGTCGATATAGGCTTGATTGCCGGTCTTTTCTGCCCATTCCAGTGCCTGATCCAGCTGACCCTCGGTGGTGTAATGCCGGATCGCGGCGGCGTAGATCTCGTCGATCAAGGCCTGCTCGCAGTCGGCGGCTTGAGCGTAGCCCAACGCGTTGTCAAAATCGTTCTGCTCCAGATATGTACGAACGATCTTCTCTGCGCTGTCGTCCGGATCGGCGGGCAGATTGTCGCTGACGCCGGTGGTAGTAGTATCGGCGCCGTCTGCGTCATCCTTGCCGCACAGGGTTAGGATCAGCAGCAGGACGATGACCAACAGTACCGCAGAGGCGGCGGTGATGGCGATCAACAGCGCGTTGCGGGTGCGGTCGGGGGATTTCTCGGTCAAGTCGGGCACGGGGGGGACGGCTGCGCCGTCGTCGGACTCGTTCTCCGGTTCGGCGGTTCCGTTTTCTGCGGCCATAGCGGCCAGCGCGGCCTTGGCGGCGGCGGTGGAGTATTCAGCGGTCTTGTCGCTGGCGGGAGGAAGGACGGAGCCGTCGTTGCTTTCGGGATCGGCGGGGATGGGCGCGGGGACTACAGCGGCCTTTTGGTTT
Source organism: uncultured Lachnospiraceae bacterium (assembly GCA_964519075.1). Taxonomy (GTDB): domain Bacteria; phylum Bacillota; class Clostridia; order Oscillospirales; family CAG-272; genus CAKSQF01. Next base: position 9,449 of record CAZFJJ010000030.1, on the reverse strand, counting down.
TTGGCAGGGGTCAGACTATCCAGCGCGGCAAACAGCTCGCTCTTGTTGCGGCGGCAGGTGGGACAGCTGTCCGATTCGGAAAACTCGCCGCAGGTGCAGCGCCAAACGATTTCGGTCAGCTTTTCGGGGACGTAGAGCGCGCCTGTGCCCAGCGCTGCGATGGCAGAGTCAGGGTTCTTTTTGAACTTTTTGACCAAAGGTACCCCCTCGCCCGGCAGGTCGAAGAAGTCGCCCCGCACGTAGTCGGTGACGGTTCCGTCGGTATAACGGACGCGGCTGATGTAGATCTCGGTGTCCTCTACGCGAGTGCCGCCGTCGCAATCGGGGAGCAGACGGAAGGTGATCCGTGCGCCGCTCTCCAATCCCGCTTCGCCGAAGCGCAGGAGCTTGGCGAAATATTCGTTTTCTTTGCAGGGATGGATCTTGCTGTCGGCATCGAAGAGGCGCACTACGATCACCGCGGACTCGACGGTGTCGCTGGCAAGTCCTCCGCCGCCCATGTTTTCCACGGTCATGCAGACCTGCAGGGCAGAAGCGTCAAAATTATATTCCAGATCGGTCCGCTCGATGGAGAGAGGACAGCGAAGAGAGACCCGCTTTCCTTTCGTCTTCTTCACCTTAGTTCCGGTTTGTGCTTTGGATGATTTCATTTTATCTTCTCCTATACGGAAATTCAGAGTATATCCGTTCAGTTTATTGTAACGCAAAATCCGCGATTTGTCAAGGGAAACAAAAAGAGTTTACAGACTATTATTCAATTTGAAACAAAATATCGGTAATTTTCCCGTATTTCGATCGTCGGAATGCCCGTAAATTCAGGATCGCTTCTGCTAATCGACCTGCCCGTGCGGGTTCGCGCAGAAGACGCCATAGCCATTCCGCTCCGATGCGCTGCCAGAAAATCGGGGCGCGGAGAGCTCTGCCCGCCCAGACGTCCAGGCTTCCGCCCAGCGGCAGGAAGAGGCGCACTCCGGGCAGATACCGCCGATTTTGGAGGATCCACTCCTCCTGCCGAGGGCTTCCCGTACAGACCACGACGACTGTCGCGCCGCTTCGGCGGATCATCCCTCGCAACGCGGGAAGATCGGCTCTTTCGAAATACCCGTGGGCGAACCCTGCGATCTGCAGACCGGGGATTGCCACCTTTAGTTTATCTGCTGCCTGCTTGGCAACTCCGTCCGAACCGCCTAAGAAGAAGATCGATCCTCCCCGTCGGGCACTCTCACGAAGCAAAGCAAAGCCCAGGTCGATACCCGGGATGCGGGGGACGTCAAATTTGGGCGCGTCCATCCGCAAAAGAAGCCCGCCGCCGATGCCGTCGCAGACCAGCGCGTCGGCTTCGCGGATCAGACGGGCAAAGGCGGGGGATGCGACGGCGCGTGCGATCAGCTCGAGATTCAAGGTGACGACGAAGGCGCCGCCCGTAGCGCGGATGAGCAAACGGGCGGCTTCCTCGGGGGTGTGTGCAGACAGCAGGGCTGGGTGGATGCTTTTGCGGGGATCGTTCACAGAGATCGCTCCATTCATCGTATGAACAGAGGCAGTGCAATATGCCTCTATGTACGGCTGATCTCATTGATCCCGCCGAGATCCGCGGGATTTACTTCAGTTTATCTGCCTCTGCGGTGGCAAGTGCGTCGCACCGCTCGTTGTACGGGTGACCGGCGTGCCCCTTCACCCAACGGAAAGCGATCTCGTGGGGAGCGACGGCGGTAAGCAGACGATCCCACAGCTGGGGGTTGAGGGCGGGGGAGCCGTCAGCCTTCTTCCAGCCCCGCTTTTTCCAACCCTCCGCCCAGCCCTTGTCCAGACCGTCGATGACGTATTTGGAATCGGAGGTGAAGGTCACTGCACAGGGCTCCTTCAACGCCTCGAAGGCGGCGATGGCGCCCATTAGCTCCATACGGTTGTTGGTGGTGTTGGCTTCTCCGCCCGACATTACCTTTTCCTTTTGCTTATAGACCAGAATAGCGCCCCAACCGCCAGGGCCGGGATTGCCGCGGCAGGCACCGTCGGTGTAGATTTCGACTTTTTTCATATGATCCTCGTTTGAATGTGGAATACGCTCTATTGTAGCATACTTTCCGACATTTTGCAAGGGAAATTCCGCAAAAAGCCGTTATCGGATCTCGATCTGCTCCCCTTCGGAGGCGATGACTCCCTTTTTGCTGAAGGGACTGTCGCCTTCGTAGATCTCGTTGATCTTGCCCGGAGCGGTGAAGACGCCGTTGGGGTCAAAGTGCAGCTCCGATGCCTTGCTGCCTCGGGGGAGCAGGTAGTCGGTCAGCAGATCGACGGTATAATTCCGGGACAGTACCTCGCAGAGCACGCCGTTTTCGTCCTTGGCGGACTGTCCCTTTAGCGTGATCATCTTCACGTGATTGGCGGACACCTGCATCGCGCCGCGGATCAGCGGGATCAGATCGGCAAGCGACAGATCGCTTTTCAGATATCGGTAACAGGTGGTGGCAAGGCTGACGGCGGTGGATAGAGAAAATTCGTTTTTGATCTTACCGATCAGCGCGGAAAGGAAGATTTTTTGCGCGTCCATTCTTCCGTAATCGGCGGTGAGATAGCCGCTGCGGAAGCGGACGAATTGTTCGGCTCCTGCGCCGTCCAGCAGCTGCTTGCCCGCCTTCAGATGGATGTGCAGATTCTGGCTTTCGTCGTCGTAGTCGATGTCTGTGGGCACATTTACCGTCACGCCGCCTACCGCGTCCACGATCGCCCGTAATCCTTCGGTGTTGACCGTAACGTAGTGGTCGATGGGTACGCCCAGATTGGTCTTCAAAAACGAAACCAGCGCTCGGCTTGCGGTATGCTCCGCTTCCGATTCGGATTGTCCGCTTTTTTTCGCCTCAGCAGCGGCAGTGGCGTAGACCGAGTTAAGCTTGTGATTGGAACTGCCCGATCGGTTGATATAGGTGTCTCGGGGGATCTGTACGATCCGCACGCTGCCCGCCTCGGTGTCCAGCGACGCCAGCATGATCACGTCGCTGCCGCCCCACGCGTCGTCGATCCCCGTGATGAGAAAATTCACCTGCGCGGCGGTGGCAGCGGCGATCCACCCGTCGCTTGCCGCCTCCAGGTTTTTCAGAGCCTGCACGGCGGCTCCTCCAATAGAGGCGATTTTTTCACCGCCCGAGCGGACGGCACATTCCAGACGTCGGACGGTAAGCCAGCAACCGAAGAGGAGTCCTACGGCCAATAATAGAGAAAGCAGTTTTTTGCCTGCGCGTTTGAACATAAAAGCCCTCGTTTCTTTGGATTTTGCTTTTAGTGTGGATTGCGCGTGCGCAAATATGATTAGCAATTCTTGGGTGGGGCTTTCAAAAAATAAAATTTTCAAAAAATAACTGCGGAAATGTGTTGACTAAGTGAAGAAAATGGAGTATAATTACAGTGGATGTATTTATGCCTGCCGAGATTTGCAGGCGTTTCTACTGGAAATGGATGGTAAAAGCGAAAGTTATGAAAAAAATTCTGAATCTTCCGAACTGTATTACCGGTATACGGTTGGTTGGCGCCGTTGCGCTGTTCTTCGTGGAGCCGCTGGCGATTCCGTTCTATATTATTTACACTCTTTGCGGTATCAGTGACGCGATAGACGGAATGGTCGCAAGGGCGACCGGTTGCAGTACCGAGTTCGGTGCCCGATTGGACAGCATTGCCGACCTGACCTTCTATACCGCTATGCTGGTACGGCTTTTGCCCGAGCTGAAGGCGGTTTTTCCCGGATGGCTTTGGTATCACGTGGTGTTACTGATCACTCTCCGTTTGGCAGGCTATCTGGTGGCTGCCCTGCGGTACAAGAAATTTGCTTCCTTGCATACATATATGAACAAGGCAACCGGCGCTTCCATGTTTGCGGTGCCGTATTTTCTCCCCACTCCCCTTGGGGCGGTGTACTGCGTGGGAGTTGGCGCGGTTGCGCTGATCGCCGTTGTGGAAGAACTGATTATGCATCTGACTGCCAAAGAATATACGCCCGGAAGAAAAACGATTCTAATGAAACCTCCTGTGCAATCTTCCGAACACTAATCAACCTAAAAAACTACCGACGAACACGGTTCGTCGGTAGTTTTTTAGGTTGATTACTGTCTTGCGGCGATCTGCGAATAGAGGATTGCCATTGCGGCGTACATCTCTGCGTAGGACGCCTGATCCATAATATCCTTATCCAGATCGGGGCGTCTGCTGTCGTCGGCAGACACGGTGGCGGTCTTGTCCCAGCCGTTGTACAAATCGCGGGGCATCAGACCCTCCTCGGTCTTGTAATTTTCGTAAGCGTAGTCCAGCGAATCCTGGTAGGCTGCCAGATAGGTGGCGCATCTGGTGTCGTAGGGGAATAGGTCGATGAAGCCTTCCAGCAGAATCAGATTGAACCAAGTGTTACTGCGGTAGATCTGGTTGGGGAATGCGGTGTACTGTCTGCAGTTCTCGTTGTTGATCTTAGTGGTGATGGTAAATGTGGTGAACGCCTTCTTCGCGCTATCCTTTGCGTCCTTCAGATAGGAGGTATCGCCGGTTGCGCGATAAAGAACCGCCGCGCCGGAGATCATTGCGCCGGTGTTGTAGGAGTAAGTGGTGGAATCCAGACTGCCCAGAGGGCCGGTAGAAACCCAATGCTTGCTTCTGCCGGAGCCAACCAGCTCGCGACCCTGCGGTCTGACCAGATCGCCGTACAGATTGCTGGTAAGACGCAGATGCTCGTTAGTCCAGTCGTAGATCTTAATCGCCCAGTCCAGATAATACTGTGCGTTTTCGCGACCTTCTGCGGCAAAGATCTCGTATATTTCCACCAAGGGCTTGATGAGGGGGGCGTTGGAGCAGGTATGCTTAGAGCTGTAGCCGGGACCCCAATCTATACCGCCGACCTCTCCGCCTTTACCGTCGTCGGAGGTGTCCCACGCGTCCAGGCAAACCTGCGTCAGATCCAGTGCCTGCGTCAGGTAATCCTCCACGCCCGTGAGCTGGTAGCAGTAGACCAGCTCGCGCACGATCCACATCTGGTCGTCGTAAACGGCGGCTATATCTGCCAGAGAAGCGGTGCCTTTGGAGTTTGCGCGGTTGACGGCGTACATGGTTTGCTCTGCATTCGAATTGTAATTGGCAATGTAAGCAGTTCCTTTATAATAATCCATGGCAGACAGTGTCTGGGCGTGCAGAGAGGCGTAACCGGCTCCTTGTCCGCCAGCATCGATAGCCCACAGTTTGGACATCATCGTCAGCGCAGAGGTGATGTGCCATACGGAGGCGGTGTTGCTGGTGGACAGATTGTTCGTGTTCAGATACATAGCGAATTTGATATTATCGCCTCGACCGGAGATGTAGTAATCCTCGATCACGGAGCCAAGGACGTTGGCTCGCTCTGCGTTCCGGGCAGCGAGCGCGGCGTAGGCAGAGATCTCGTCTGCCGTAAGCGAATCGAAGCCGGGTTCCTTAGAGTCTTCCAAGTTAGTTACCTCCGTGGTAGTAGCAGTGGTCGTAGTGACTTGGGTTTCGGAGTCGTTACAGCCTGCAAAGGAAAACAGCGTAAGCGCTGCCAGCAGGAAGGAACAGGATCGTTTGAAAAGGGTCATTTGTATCTTCCTTTCGATATGGATTTGAGAAGCGAAACGGGATAGTTCTTCATTATTGTAGCACAAATAGATTCGTCTGTCAATCGGATTTTGGGGATTTGTTACAAAAATTGTGCAGACTTACGAAAAAACGGGCATTTGGTAACCGTCGTACCAAATGCCCGTGGGGGGTTAGTTCAGAATCGTGTCCTCCAACCACTTTTTCGTAATGGGATCGGTTTCTTCTGCCGCCGCCATTTTTTGCGCCTCGGCATAGAGACTGGTGGAATATCCGCCACCAAAGGCGTTGTCGCCCGTGACGGTGAAATAGTGGGTGTGCAGGATGCCGTTTGCGTCGGAATAGGACAGATAGGGACGGGCGATAAATTCGGTTTTGTAATACTCTGCCGTATATCCGCATACGAATGCGTTGAAGAGGATATAGCCGTTGTAGGCGGCGTACGTGCGCTGGGCAGGGACGGTAACCGTTCCGCCTTTATACAGATAGCTTGCATCCGATTTGACTACCTGCGTAGAGGAGGTGCCGCGCATCCGCACCACCATGCCGAATCCGATGCCCGTGTCGGTCGCTTTGGATGGCTGGAAGGAACGGTTATAGGAGTGGACGCTTTCCAGCTCTGTGATCAGAGCAGTGCTGATCCGTCCTAAGAATCGGATACCGGTCGCGTCTCCTGCGACCCGAAGCTCTACTCCCGCAAACTCAAATTCCGATACCGTCATCCCCGTGCCGAAAAGATCGGCGCTGTCCCGGGCGATGCTGTCCAACGCGATCCAGCCTGCGTAGAGGATCACGTCCTCCGTCACGGTGATTTTGGCAGGGGCTGCACCGGAGGCGTCGTGAGATTCGGCCGAACGGGGATCGTAGTACCAGCCGGTGAAGAGATATCCGTCACGCAACAGGGAGTGATTGCCTAAATTGATGACCTGGTTGAAATCGACGGTAAACAAATCTATCGTTTGCCCGTCCAGCGTGTTGACGAAGGTGGCGGTAAAGGAGCGGAATTGGCATTGGTAGTTGGTGAGATCGGCGGGAATGTTATCGTAGATCCAATCACTCCACCCGTTGCCCTGCGGGATGCGGTAGCGGATGGAATAGTCTACCGGCTCGATACCGATGGGCAGTGAGGTCAACGGTTGACCGTCCGCGGTGGCAGACCAATTGGTGCCGGTGGGCATCTTAATGACCGTTACGGTACAGACGGCGGTGATATTGTTCTGGGTCGCGGCTACGATGGTAGCACTGCCTGCCGTGACCGCCTTGATACTGCCGTCGGAAACGGTAACGGCGGCGGTGTTATTGGAGGTCCACACGATGGTTTTCTGGGTGGTATCCGCAGGCAGGAGCGTGTAACCCATTTCGTAGGTGTCGCCCACGATCAGCGTCAGCTCGCTTCGCTCCAAAGTAAGCGAGGTGGGCGGGATGTTCTTTTCCTTAACCGTGATGGTGAAGGTGTCGCTGAAGGCGCCGTAGGCAACCTTAACGGTGTAACTGCCCGCCTTGTTCATATTGTAGCCCGAGCAGGTGTAGCCCGCGATCTCGAAGGCAGTGCCGTCGGAGAAGCGCGCCTGAACCACCATACCGGCGGTAGAAAAGCTATCGCCTACCGTATAAGTGGTTTTGTTGGGTTGAGAGGTGATCTCGATGGAGGAGATAGACGCGCTTTGATACATTGCGTAGTCCAAACGGATCCATCCCGACTTGCCCTCGTAGGTCGTGTAGCCCCAATAGTAATTCCCGGTCTTCTGGACGGCAGTGACCTGCACGATGGTGTAGTTGGGTATAGTCACCAGAACAGAGGAGGTGGTATTGGGTTCGGCACGCATATTCAAGCCGCCGTTAGCGGTGATTTGGTAGGAGCCGACCTCGTATTTTTCTTCGGTGACGTTGCCGCCGCCGCTGAAATTGCGGGGCATATTATAATAGAGTAGATCACGGGAGCCTGCGTAGGCGTAGAAGGTGTCCCAAGTCCATTGACGGGTGTAAACCAAGCAATCCTTGTTGTTGGTATTGCATTCGTAGGTGATGAAGCCGGTAGAGGTGACCGAGATCACGAACAGCGAATGTCCTGCGCCCGTACGGATGTGCCCGCCGGGTCCCACCTCGGTAAAGGTGTTTTTGATCGTGTTGGCAGTCCAGCTTCCGGCGGATAATTTTTCACCGAAGGCATTGTAAAAATCGGTAGAGTTCTGATAATCGTGGCTGCCGAAGAGACGCCATTGACAGAAACGGGCAAAGCCCATACACTGTACGCCCCGCAAATCAACCTGCACGTTGGTTTTGTTGGGCCAATACCGCAGGCAGTTTTCGCCGGCCTTCGTGTTGGCAATACATCCGCCGGCATCGTGACAGGAGCATGCTTGTCCGTTTTGCGTAAAGTATGAGCCGACGGGATAATCGGCAAAAGGAAGGGTGATACCGTTAATGGCGATGCCCGCGGAGGAAGATGTGAAAGAAGAACCGCTCTGCTCGGTATAATAGTCGTACGTTGCCAGCAGATCCAAGGAGATCGTATAGGCGTAGGTGATAAATGTGTCGTTGTGCTCGGAAAGCAGATAGCCCGGAACGGTATCCTCGTCCTGATAATCGGGATTAGGAAGATACAGCAGGATCTGATCCGCTTCGCGCAGTTCGAAGTCGCATACGGTGGCAAGGGTGCCGCCTGTAGGTGCTTGGCGTGCGGAAAGATCGATCAGCACGGTGTCTCCGCACAGCAGCTTGTCCCCGCAGAGGTAGTAGACGGCGTCGCCGCAGAGGGCAAAGGTGGTGATCTCGCTGTCCATTTCGGTATAGACGGCGGTTTTACCGCTGAGCAGATCGTAGGTGCACAGAGTATTGCCCGAGGCGTACCACAGGGTGTTGCCCGATATGCAGATCTGGGTGGCGGCAAGCTCCGCCATTTTGGTGGTATGATCGCTGTAGCTGGCGTACAGATTGCCGTCGGCGTCCAGATAATAGGTCATATCGCCTCTGTCTACGGCTCTCGCCGAGGTCAGCGGCTCCGGCGCATCTACCGAGCTGTCGGTGATCGGTGTGTCGGACGGGTCGTCCGTGGTGCCGCAGGAGATCATTCCCGTAGCGGTGGGGAGGAGCATAGCTGCAGCCAGCAGCCATGCGATCCATTTTTTCTTCATATTTATACTCTCCGAGCAGTATGTAAAATCGGCAGACCCTGACCGCTCCCCGCAAGCCATCGAGGGGCGGCGGATCAAATACTTTCCTTTCTACATTATACCATTGCTTTCGACAGATTGCAACAGGGATAATTGTTAATTTTTCGCACAGTCGTTTCCAATTGTTTACAAATGGGCAGTTTTGGGGGGGCACGGTCAATAGGGTGGTATAAACCGACCGAGTCTCAAGTGCCGTTCACATTTTGTTTACAAAATATATCGAGAAATTCTATTGACAAATTCAGAATCTATGCTATAATTATGATAACAGTAATCATTCCTAAAAATCAGCGAGAGCAAGGAATGAAATAATTAATCTAAAGAGGTAAAGTTATGGCAAAGTACGTATGTCCCGTTTGCGGTTATGTTTATGAAGGCGAGAATCCCCCTGCAAAGTGCCCCATTTGCGGTAAGGATATGGTAAAAGAAGAGGCGGAGAACAAGACTTGGGCAGCCGAGCATATCGTAGGTGTGGCACAGGGCGCACCCGAAGATATTATGGAAGACCTGCGCGCTAACTTCAACGGCGAGTGCATGGAAGTCGGTATGTATCTGGCAATGGCAAGAGTTGCGCACCGCGAGGGTTATCCCGAGATCGGTCTCTACTGGGAAAAGGCAGCTTGGGAAGAGGCTGAGCACGCTGCCAAGTTTGCCGAGCTGCTGGGCGAGGTACTCACCGACTCCACCACGAAGAAT
>CAZFJJ010000029.1:0-12868 GCA_964519075.1 uncultured Lachnospiraceae bacterium | reverse complement strand
CCCCGCCAACCCCACCCAGCCCCCCAATCACACAAGGGACCCCCCCGACCCCGACCGCCGCGCGCCCCCCCCCGCCCTACGACATATTGTGATAACATAAACCGCCATCGCTTTTGCGATGGCGGCGTGTGGTTTATTCGGGTTTGCTTTCTTTTTTGATCAGATCGGAAAGTAAGCCTCTGATATAATCGCTTATCTCGCAAAGCGCCGCATATCTATCCTCTGAATTAAGCTCAGCATTGGAAATACAAGCGGAAATATCCTGAAAACTCTTTTGGATGACATCTGCTTGGGATGCAAAAGTTTGGGTTTCAGCATTTACAATATCATCGTAGATTCGCTCGTAAATTGCAAGCATCTTTTGAAGTGTGTACTCACGCTGAACAAACACCGATGTGATTTGTCCAATCGCAGTAGATCTTTCTTCACCTGATAAGTTAAAATCCTTGTAGTTGAATGCACTTTCAAAAGCGTCGCCTATCCGTTGAAGCGAATGATTACTGTTTTCTACGAGCACTGTTTGCAGCTTTACGATTTGATCAAATACCTCTTTTGCGGTAAGGTTTTGATTCTCTTCCATTTGTTTGTCCTCCATATATTCGTCCGGAGGGCACGCAAGGCATATGGTGTGTTCATCTATGAAGCGTGCCCTGCCATTTTTTACAAGACCTTTCGCCCGCTTGGGGTAGGTCGCCTCATATTCGTTTCCTTGCTCGTCAATTACACGCACGTTTTTTTCGATGGGTGTCGCCCCCTTGTATTGATTTGCAAATTGTGAATTTCGTTTTTTGTTATGGGTGTCTTCCCCGATCACAAGTATAGTGTAACATATTTGGAAGAGGTTGTCAAGTGAAAATTTGAAAATAACCGGTCAAGCTACTTGCCTTGACCGGTTATCAGTATTCAGCTTTTATTGTTTCATATAACTGCTCGAAATTATTTCAAATACCATAAGAATGGAACCACAAAAATATCAAACACCTCAATGTAATGGATTGGAATAATAAGTTCCCAAAGGTGTTGGATGGGCTCGTCGTAGTATTCGTATTCGACGACAAACCCGTCTGTATTATAAGGTTCTTCATATCGAACGAGATTGCCGCTTTCGTCATAGGTGTATTTAAAATAATCTTCTTTAGTGTCTGTTAGCTTAAAAGTTCCCGTCCCGTCATCGGTATAAGTGAGCCGGTCAACACCAACAAAACAACCGTTATCATCCAGCGTTACGACATCGTATTCCTCGTGGGCAACTCCTTCAGTTGCTCCACGGGAATATAATCTCTTAACCTGCTTTGCGGCAGGATCATATTCAAAGAGATTCTTATCTCCCATAAGGTATGGGACTCCGTTTTCATCGTAGGTTATGTTCCATACCTCTGACGGATTATCCTCATTGTACATTGCAATGATTTTTTGATCGGCATTATAATCAAACACCGGCATTTCAACAGTCGTACCGTCTTCTTTATCCCAAATTATAGAGAAGGTATTGGTTTCAGGGGCAAAAACTCCGCGATAATCTTCAATTGGATCTTTGAAATAATTCATATAAGATTCAAAATAACAGACATTTTCATCCCATGTGATATTACATTCAATAGTTTTACCTTCGGCAGTAACAGTCACCTTTTTCAAGCGTTTCATAATAGGCTTGTTATCGGGTGTAATATTGTCATGAGCATCGTTTTTTTCGGTTTTGCTGCTCAAAGATTCATTGGCGATATCGTTGGTGCAGGCAGATATCGATAACAGCATAATCGCTGCAATCAGAAGGAAAGATAGAACTTTCTTCATAAAATACACCTCATTTTAAATTATTGTTTGATAATATTTCCTCTATAGCGCATTTGGGGCTTCACGAATCAATTCGCATTAATGATTCTCTTAACTCACCCAATATACCCGATCAACACCTTCAGCGTATTCAGCACGCCTTCGCGGTGAGAACGCTCGTAGCCGTGGGAGGCGTACACGCCTGCGCCGATGAGCCCATGCTTAATATCCCAGCCCGCACGGAGCGTTGCCTCTACGTCGGAGCCGTAGTAGGGGTAGACGTCCACCGCGTAGTCGGCTTCCATCTTCTCGGCGGCGTTGATGAGACCGGTGACCACATCGTAATTGTAGGGACCGCCGCTGTCCTTGGCGCAGATAGAGACCTGCTTTTCGGTACAAGCCAGCGATCCGCCCACGCAGCCCATATCTACCGACAGACCCTCGGTAACACCTGCAGGCACCGATGCGGAGCCGCCGTGTCCGATCTCCTCGTAAACGGTCACGTGACCGTACACGCGGCGGTCGGGGGTGATGCCTTCATCCTTCAGGTACTTGGCGTAGCCGAGGAGGATCGCCACAGACAGTTTATCGTCCAGGAAACGGCTCTTGATGTAGCCGGTGTCGGTGATCTTCAGTCGAGGCTCGACGCAGACAATATCGCCCACACGGATGCCCAGCTTGGCGGCGTCGGCGGCAGAGCGGACGTCTTCGTCCAGCACTACTTCCACGTTATCGAAGCTGCGAATGGTGGAGTTATAGCTGCCGTTGACGTGAACGGAAGCGTTAGACAGCTGGATCGTGCCGGTAACGATCTTACCGCTGCGGGTGACCACGCGCACGTCCTCGGTCTCGATGTTGTGTGCGGACAGACCGCCCAGAGGAGTCATTTTCAGTCTGCCGTTGCCCTTGACCTCCACTACCATTGCACCCAGGGTGTCCAGATGGGTCTCCACGAGGATACCGTTCTCGGGTTTGCCGCCCAGATCCACGATCACTCCGCCCTTGACGGTGCGCTCGGGGTCGTAACCGAGGCGGGTCAGCTCTTCTGCCACCGCTTTGGCGGCGTTTTCGGTGTAGCCGGTGGGCGAGTCGATGGCGATGATGGTTTTCAGTTGCTCCAGTATGTAATCAACGTATGAATTGAGTTTGGTATTATCCATGATGGGTTCTCCTTGAGGGTGTTTTTTTCATTGTAGCACAAATTGGGGAAAAATGCAAGGGTTTTGTACAATCTCCTTCGAAATCAACCGATAATTGATTGACAAGCCTTCGACTTTACGCTATAATAAAACCATTGAACGCATCCCACATGGGAGGAAAGGAGCGGCAATGAAGAAAACTAAAAAATTCCAAAAAGTCAACCGTCCCAAGAAAGAAAAAGGGCTCTCTCTCGGTCGTGTGATCGCCAATAACTTCTACGTTTTGCGGATCATCCAAGAAGTCGCGCCATTCTATCTGGTGACCTACTTCCTGTGGTCGGTGGCGGGTGCGCTGATCAACTTCCTCACCGGCACTTATCTCCTGCGTTACGTCATCAATACCTTTCAGGTAGGCGGCGAGATGAAGCAGATCTTTCTCTTCATCGGCTTCTGTGCACTGGCCAATCTGGGCTTCAATTTCTGGATCGACTGTATGCGCCGCTTCCTATATCCCCGATACAATCAGCGGATCGTGGCGCGGGTGGAAAAGATGCTATTTGATAAGGCCGCAAAGGTGGAGCTGGCCTGCTACGAGGATCCCGCCTTCTACGACAAATACGTCCGCTCGATGGAAAACTCGTATGAGAAGTGTATGAACACAGTCTACACCGTGGACGGTCTGATCTGGTCGGCGGTGTCTATGTCTGCCAACGCCATTATGATCGTGACCATCGATCCCGTGCTGCTGATCTTCGCTCTGCTTCCCCTTCTGCTGGGGTTCGTGCAGAAGAAGCGCAACACGGTGCTGCACGAATTTGACCAAAAGCGCGATCCCATCGACCGAAAGATCAACTACGTTCAACGCACCTTTTATCTGGGCGAGTACGCCAAGGAAATGCGGCTTTCCGAGATGCACAAGAATATGTTCGCCAAGCAGAAGGAGGCGTGGTTGGACTACAAAAAGCTCATCGCCGATTACGGCTTTGTCAAGGGATTTACCATCTTCCTCACCAATTTCGGAAAAGACGGCGTGATCGTGCTGGGCGCTATGCTCTACTCGGTCTTTCAGACTACGGTCACGGGCAATATGCTGATCGGTGACTGTATCGTAGTGCTCAACTCCATCGAGTCGCTGTCCTGGCAGCTGACCGATCTGGTGACCCGGATCACCGATCTGCACAAAAACGCGGTTTACATAGAGGATCTGCGCCATTTTATGGACTACGAGCCCAAGATCCGCTCCACCGAGAAAAAGACGCCGCAAAGGGGCGAGATCGCGCTTCGGAAAGTATCCTTCACCTATGCGGGCGCCCATCAGCCGTCGCTGTCCGGGATCGATCTGACCGTCCGCCCCGGCGAGAAGATCGCGCTGGTGGGACACAACGGATCGGGGAAGTCTACGCTGGTGAAGCTGCTCCTGCGTCTGTACGATCCCACCGAGGGCGAGATCTTGCAGAGCGGCACGCCCATCGCTATGCTGGACCCCGAGGCTTACCGCGGGCAGTTCGGCGTGGTCTTTCAGGATTTCAAGCTTTTCTCCCTGTCGGTTGCCGAAAACGTCCTGCTTCGTCCCTACTGCGACGAGGACGAGGAGACGGTCATCGACGCGCTGCAGAAAAGCGGTGCGTGGGCGGTGGTGGAGAAGCTTCCGCACGGCATTCATACTACTCTGACCCGCGAGTTTGACGACGAGGGCGTGAATCTGTCGGGCGGTGAAGCGCAAAAGGTGGCTCTTGCCCGCATTTTCGCCAGTCCCTCCGAAGTCGTGATCGTGGACGAGCCCTCCTCTGCGCTGGATCCCATTGCGGAATACACACTGTTTGAGAATCTGCTGTCTGCCTGCACGGGAAAAACGATGATCTTCATCTCCCATCGGCTATCCTCCGCGGTGCTGGCCGATCGGGTGTTCTATCTGGACGGCGGCAGGATCACCGAGATGGGCAGTCACCGTGAGCTGATGGAGAGGGGCGGCAGCTACGCCGATCTCTTTTCGAAGCAATCGGAGAATTATCGGCAGGAGTTTGTCGGAAAGGAGGCTTCCGATGGAAATGAACACTAAAAAGACGAAACGGAAGGACGAAAAGATCCGTCAGAAGCCGGGACAGATCCTGCGTAATAACTGGCGGATGATCCGTGCGGTGGCACGGTACATTCCGCAGTATCCTTTTCTCATGGTCATGGAGGGACTGATCTGGGGTGCGCTGAACTCCGCCTCCGCGCTGTTTACCATCCGTCTGTTCAATCAGCTGGACGACCCCGAGATCACCTTTGTCGGCATCGCGCTGACCATTGGCGTGATGGCACTCTTCTATCTGATCGCTTATATCTTCGATGCTTGGTACTGGCAGTATTATAACACCACGCTGTTTCAGAAGCTCCAATATAATATGCAGCGGGAGATGTATGAAAAGGCACTTTCGGTGGATCTTGCCTGCTACGACGATCCCGAATTCTACAACGACTACGTCTTCGCCATGGATCAGGCGCGTAACAAGGCGTGGGAGGTTACCGAAAACATCGGTAAGATCATCAACCGCCTTATTGCAACGGCGGCTGTACTGGGCGCAATGGCAACCGTCAGCCCCGCAGTCGCCCTGCTGCTGACGGTCTACGCCGCGCTGAGCTTCGTGATGCGGAATCTGTCCAATAAGCTGAACTACAAAAAGACGGTGGAGCAAAAGCCCCTGCACCGCAAAAACAGCTACGTAAACCGACAGTTTCATCTGGCCGACTCCGCGAAGGAGATGCGGGTCAGTCGCGTCAGCATCAACCTGAACGCGCTCTACGACGGCGGCGTAGACGAGATCGTGAGCAGCGACATCCGCTACGGAAAGAAGCTGATCTGGATCGACATGGCCTGGTCGGTGCTGGAGGTTGGTGGACTTATGGGCATCCTCTCCCTCTCCCTTCTGGAGCTAATGAACGGCAATATTCAGCTGGGTGGCTTTGCCGCGGCGGTGACCGCGCTGTGGAACGTGAGCTGGACGCTGTCCAATCTCATCGAGCGATTCCAGAAGTTCCCCGAGCAGTCGCTGTACATTGAGAAATATCTGAAGTTCCTGTCCTGGGAGCCTACCGTCAAGGGCGGCGATCGGATCCCCGATGCCTTTGAATCGCTGACCTTCCGAAACGTCTCCTTTGCCTATCCCTTCGGCGAACAGAAAACCGTTCTGTCCGGGGTCAATCTGACCGTTCGCAAGGGCGAGCGGATCGCTCTGGTGGGCTATAACGGCGCGGGTAAGACCACGCTGACCAAGCTGCTGATGCGGCTGTACGATCCCACCGAGGGTGAGATCCTGTACAACGGGATCAACGTCCGCGAATTTGACCTTGCCGCCTATCGGCAGAAGATCGGAACGGTATTTCAGGATTTCCGCATTTTCGCCGCATCGGTGGGCGAGAACGTGATGAACGGGCCCTACACCGACGGCGATCGGGAGCGGGTCATTGAGGCTCTGCGGCTGGCTACCTTTGACGACAAGCTGAGCGATCTCCCCGACGGGGTGGATACCCAGCTGACCAAGGAGTTTTGCAAGGAGGGCGTGAATCTGTCGGGCGGCGAGTCCCAGAAGATCGCCATCGCGCGGATCTTTGCCCGTAAATATCAGCTGATCGTCATGGACGAGCCCTCCTCCGCGCTGGATCCCACGGCCGAATACAAGCTCAATCACAGCATTCTCGACTCGGCATCGGGGGACGGACGGACGGTGATCTTCATCTCTCACCGTCTCTCCACCACCCGCATGGCCGACCGGATCTATATGTTCGCAAACGGGACGGTCATCGAGGACGGTAGCCACGACGCGCTGATGCAGAAAGGCGGCAGGTACGCCGAAATGTTCAATCTGCAGGCCGAAAAATACAAAGAAAAAGCCTATGATTGATCTCTACAGCTCCCGCAATGGGAGCTGTACTTTATTTCCGTAAAGATACGCCTGCCTCTTGCACATTTGCATTTTTTATGGTATAATCGTAGATACTACAAAGAAAAAGGAATTTTCTATGCTATGGTGAACCCTCTTACCCTGTTTCAAAGCGTACTTCTGCTCTTTCTCCTGATGATCCCCGGCTTCCTGCTGCGGAAGTTCCGCGTCGGCGGTGAAACGCTGCCCCGCGATCTCTCCAACATCATCCTCTACGTAGCACAGCCCGCCATGATCGTGGTGGCCTTCATCCGCGACTTCGACAAGGAGGTTGCCTTTAACGCTGCAGGCGTGCTGGTCTTCTCCTTCATTGCCCACGCGCTGTTCTACCTGATCGCGCGGATGCTGTTTCGAACCGCACCTCACAACGTGGCGAAGATCTACCGCTTCGGCGTCATCTTCTCCAACGCAGGTTATATGGGCATTCCGCTGATCAAGGCCATCTTCGACGACTCCGCCGCCATCTACGCCTCGGTCTATATCATCGCCTTCAACTTCTTCACCTGGTCGCTGGGCTGTCTCATTTACAGCGAGGATAAGTCCTACGTTTCGCCCAAGAAGATGTTCATTAATCCCGCTACCATCCCGATCTATATCGGCATTCTGCTCTTCCTGCTTCCCATCAATCAGTACGTTCCTGCGGTCGTGACCAACGCGCTGAGTATGTTCAGTAATACCGTCGCACCCATCTCCATGATGCTGATCGGTATGCTCCTTGCCGACGTGAAGCTGAAAACTGCATTTGCAGACCGTTATCTTTGGGAAGCCCTTGCGGTTCGACTTCTCGTCTTCCCTACGCTGATCTGGGTGATCGTCTACGGCGTTTCGCTGACCGGTCTGTACGACAGCGAGATCGCCACCGCAGTCACGCTGATCTGTGCCGCTACTCCCTCCGCCGCTGCAACCGGTATGTTTGCCACCAAGTTTGGCTGTGATACCCAGACCGCCAGCAAATTCGTTTCCATCAGCACCATCTTCTCGGTGCTGACCATGCCCGTGGTGGCTCTGCTTTTGTATATCTGATCTTACCTTTTCGGAGGTGCTATGAAACGAAACCTAATCCTCGGTCTTTGGGCTTGTGCGCTTCTGTTGCCGCTCTCCCTTCCGATTTCTGCCGCCGAGGACACCGTTATGATCGAGCAGGAGAGCGAATGGTCCTATACCGTCACCGACAACGACGGCTTTGACGCGATGAATCCCGATTGGATGTTTCCCGACGCCGACCCAAGTTGGGCAATCGGTACTGCCCCCTTCGGAGATCGGATCGATCACTCGCAGGCCGAAAAATACGGCTGGGTCGGTGAAAACTACGGCATCTTTCTGCGGCAGACCTTCAAGCTTCGCTCGGCGACCGTGATGGAGGGAATGCACTTCTATCTGCGGATCTTTTACGACAACACGGTACACGTATACCTCAACGGCACCGAGATCTTCGCTCACGATAACGGCGGCTCAGGCGACTGGGTGGACGATTACGTGCTGATCGAGCTGGACGACGTCTCTTCCTTGCTGAAGAAGGGGTCAAACCTGCTTGCCGTAAGCGTGCACGATAATGCGGGTGGGCGCGAGCTGGATCTGTCCTTCTTTGCAACCGTAGAGCCGCTGGAGGATGCGGTCGTCACCCCTCCCGACACCACCGATCAACCCGACGAGCCCATCACCGGCAACGATCCCGATGGCGACCCCACTCCCGACGGGACGCTGGAACCCGAGGATTTCGGTAGCAATCTTCCCTTCACCAACGCCCCCACGGAAAACGACTCGCCTATCGTGACCGTTTACGTAACCGCCGAGCAGGTTGCGACTGCGCCCGCGCCCCAAGTCTCCTACGCCGCACCTCTGGCAATGGTAGGCGGTGCGCTTGCGATTGCTGTTTTGATGGTGGTCGTGGCGCTGCTGGTCAGCCGTAAGCCCCGAAAGCCGAGGGAAGCTCCATGACCCGCCGACTTCTGACCCTGTTTCTGCTGGGCACACTGCTTCTGCCGATGCTCGCTCCGCTGACCGCGCTTGCCTCAGATGAAACTGTCTCCGAGCAGGAGGTGATCGACACCGGTCTGCCTGTGATCTATCTGCAGCTGGACAACGGCGAGACCATCACCGACCGCGAGACCTGGAAGAGCGGCGTGATGCGAATCCGCAACACCGACGATTACTCTGCCTGCACCAATCTTTACACCGAGGAAGGCGGCGGAATCCGACTAAAGGGGCGCGGCAATTCCACCTGGTGGCAGTTTCAGACCCAAAAGCGGGCGTATTCGCTGAAGCTGGACGAAAAAAACTCTCTGTTCGGCATGGATGCCTCCAAAAACTGGACTCTGCTGGCCAACTTCATGGATCGCTCCAATCTCCGCAATCTCTTCGCATACAATCTATCGGGCAGGCTGGGGATGGAATACTGCGCATCTTCCTTCGTCAATCTCTATCTGAACGGCCAATATCAGGGCGTTTATCAGCTCTGCGAAAAGCCGTCTGCACCCATCGACGAGTGGGAGGAGCTGGGCGAGACGCTGGCAGAGGCGATCATCTATCGAAACGACCTGAGCGGTAAGAAGGCGCAAGAGCTGCTGGATGCGGCTTCCACCGACCTCTCCTGGATGACCGAGAAGGTCTGGCGTGGCTACACTGTGGCTGAGTATATTGATCTCTCCGATCGCAAGCTATACGGAAATTATTTGATCGAGTACGACTACTATTACGACGAGCTCAGCAAATTTCAAACCCATTACGGTGTGCCGCTGAATATACGCTCACCGGAAAACCTTAATACCAATCAAAAGGCGATGAAGGAGCTGGAGGATCACATTCAACAGTTCGAGAACGCTCTCTACTCCGATTCTTTCATCAACGGAGACGGGTATCATTACTCCGCTTACGTGGATATGGCTTCGCTGGTGGATTACTATATCGTCAACGCGCTGATCAAAAACGTGGAGTTCGGCTACAAGTCCATGTACCTCTATCTGGACGGCGACGGGATCATCCATTTAGGTCCCTGCTGGGACTACGACTGGTCCTCGGGCAACCATTTTCTGGGTGCCGCGCCTGATCCCGAGGCATGGTACGACGACTGGCGGGCTTCTACCAACACCTGGTATCTGCAGCTGTACGGCGATCCTTATTTCGTGGCGCTGGTGCAGGAGCGATGGTTCGAGATCCTGCCCGTGATCGAAGATGAGATCGCGCGGCTCATCCAATGGGAGCAATATCTTACCGCCGCCTCTGATCTGGAGCGGGAGGTCTACCTTGCGCTAAACGGCGAGGATGACTACCGCCGACAATCCGGTGACTACTCCTTCGCTGACGAGGTGGTGGAATTCCGTCAGTTTCTCAACCAACGTACAGCGTGGATGAATAAACAATTCAAAAAATCCGATCCCAACATCGAGGGCGCGGGAGCAGGCGCACAGTACGATCTGGGGCTAACGCTCTCGGATGCGAACGGTGAGCTTGCTGAGCCCGATGACACCGACTTCCCCATCGACTATGCTACGGACGGTCTGTCCGATCTGGTTGCGGTCGCTGACACCGCCGTAACGATGATCCTTAACGGAAATCCGATTGCGTACGGTCAAAGCAGTTGTATCATCACTCCCGAGTATCTGCGAAGTGGCGTGAACGTACTGATCGCCCGCTCGGCAGAGGGCAAGCAGCAGGTGCTGATCTTTGAAACTCCCTCCGAGGAGCCGACCTTCGTCAGTGTGGGACGCGATACCGTCGCGCAACCGCCTGTGCAGACCATCGTTTATCTGGAACAACCGACTGCGGTTCTGCCGGCGGAAGCTCCCGATACTTCCCTCTTGTGGGGTAGTGCGATCGCTGCTTCGGTGATCCTGCTGTTGGGCGGTGGCGTGAGCGCGGCGCTGATCCTGCGCAGAAGAAAGGCATAGATAAGCTAAAATTACGGCACGGAGTGGATGCTCCGTGCCGTTTGGTTTAATTATTCTTTCGAAATTCTTCTACGATCTCCAGCAGAATGCGCGTTGCGTTTTCCAGTCCCTCTACGGTGGTGTGTTCGTAGGGGCCGTGGAAGGCGTAGCCGCCTGTGCCAAGGTTGGGGCAAGGTAATCCCATATAGGAGAGCCGCGCACCGTCCGTGCCGCCTCGTATGGGAGGCTCTACGGGAGTAAGACCCACGCGTCGGATGGCGTTCTTGGCGTAGTCGATAACAAACGCGCAAGGGAGGATCATTTCCTTCATGTTTCGGTAGGAATCGGTGATCGTCAGCTTTACCGTGCCGTCGCCGTAGCGTTCGTTCAGGATCTTCGCCGCCTGCACCATCGTCTCCTTGCGGGAGTCAAAGCGTGTGGCGGAATGATCACGGATGATATAAACCAGTTTCGCCTTTTCTACGTCGCCCTCAATGCCGCAAAGGTGGAAGAAGCCTTCGTAGCCGTCGGTGTGGCGGGGCGTTTCCGCCGAGGGAAGCATAGTGGCAAATTCGGTCGCCACCAGCGCGGCGTTGATCATGGTGTTCTTTGCCGAACCGGGATGAACATTGAAGCCCTCAATCTCCACCACAGCCGAGGCAGCGTTGAAGTTCTCCCATTCGACGTCGCCTGCCTCACCGCCGTCTACGGTGTAGGCGTAATCTGCGCCAAAACCAGCCACGTCAAAGTGATCGGCACCGTGACCAACCTCCTCGTCGGGGGTGAAGCCGATGCAGATCTTGCCGTGAGGTCTTCCCTCCTTGATCAGCGTCTCCACAAGAGTCATGATCTCGGCAACGCCTGCTTTGTCGTCGGCACCGAGGAGCGTAGTGCCGTCGGTGGTGATGAGGGTGCGTCCTGTAAGCGTGGGCAGGTGAGGGAAATCGGCAACGCGAAGGACGCGACCGCTCTCACCCAGCGTAACGTCGGTGCCATCGTAGTTTGCAATGATCTGAGGTTTCACGCCTTCTCCGGAGAAATCGGGAGAGGTGTCCATATGGGCGATAAAGCCGAGCGCGGGGACGTTTTCGTTCCCGGGCGTGGCGGGGAGCGTAGCGTAAACGTAGCTCTTGTCGGAAAGGCGCACGTCGGATGCGCCGAGTGCGGTCAGCTCATCGGCAAGGATTCGCGCGAGATCCCATTGGCAAGCGGAAGAGGGGGTAGTGACGGAATCGTCGTCGGATTTGGTGTGGATCTTGATGTAGGTTAGAAATCGTTCGGTTACGGTCATGGTATGTCCTTTCTGTGCATTTATCCATTTTTGGTGCTGTTTTTCTTCCAAAGTAGCCAATCTTTGTCGAGTACGGTACAATGGGGGTTCGTCAATATGGTCTCGCAGGGGAACTGCTCACACGCCCCACAAAAGGCAAGTCTTTTGCAATTCACGCAATCCCGCGTGAAGCAATCGCCTTCCCGATGGGCTTCATCGCACCCCTTGCACCCCCCTTTTATATACGTCGGGCATGCACCGCAATAAAATCCGCATTTACCCAAAAGTTTTTCGTTCATAGCGTTTGCAGATCAATCCAATATCGTTTCAAACTGACGTCCTCGGGCGCACAGTATACGGTGGATTCGTACACGCCGCCGTTTGCAACGATAGTCTTTTCACTACCGATATTATCGTCATCGCAGGTGATCAACACTTTGGACAGTCCCAGCCCGCGGCAGATCGGAAGCGCCAATTTGAGTTGCGCTTTGGCATAACCCTTTCTGCGCTCCGAAGGACGCACGGAATAACCGATATGTCCACCGTATTTTTCCAAAAAATCGTTAAAATAGTGCCTGATCTGGATCATACCAACCACTTTTCGATCGGATGTCCGTACACACAGTAGCTGCGTTGCTAACACGCGCCCCGGACGAAGGGTCTCAGGATGAAGATCGGTCTCTGACTCTTCGACGAATGCTTCGGCGCTGTCGCACCGACGGAGTGCACCGCAACCGTCCATGGACGAGCCGCAGTCCAAAAACTCCTGCCGATACGCCATTACCTCGTCGGCATATTCCATCGTAGGCTTAACTAAGATCAACTCATTCATACATATACCTCAGTCCCGCAATCATTTGCGGACTTTTTTGAAAGTTCTTGAGGTGAAGGAACTTC
>CAZFJJ010000028.1:0-13110 GCA_964519075.1 uncultured Lachnospiraceae bacterium | reverse complement strand
GGCAGGGTATACATCTTGCCATCGCCGAACTGTGCGCCTTCCTGATAGTAACCCTGAATGAAGTCCGCCTTCTGCTCGTCGGTCAGACCCAGGATCTCGGTGGTGCCGTCGGCTCTGGTCACCTCAACGGTACTCTCGATCAAAGAGTCCAGGGGAACGACTGCCTTAGCCAGATTGTACAGAGCAACGTGGTCGGGATAGCAGTACGCGATGTTGGGCTGGTTGCCTACGGTGATCTCGGTCTTGATCTGGTCGCGAACGTCGTCGTAGCTACCGACCTGCTTGTGCTCAACCGTAATATTGGGGTACAGCTTGTTGAACTCTACGATGTATCGATCCAGAACCTCACGCAGGTTTGCACCCATCGTGTGGTAGAAGGTGATGGTGATCTCCTTCTCGGTGTCAAAGCCGCTCTCGGGAACTACGAAGTCCGAGGTAGCTGCAGTGTTGCCGCCACCGCCGCCACAGCCTGCAAGCATCATAGGCAGGCACATCAATGCGGCCAGAAGCAGAGCTACAAATCTTCTTTTCATACATTAATTCCTTTCTTCATTCAGAAATCTATAACAGACGGATGGCTCCGTACAGTTAACCCTTGATACCGCTTCGGGATACGCCCTTCATGATGTACTTTCTCAGGAAAATAAACACCAAAAACAGCGGCAGAGAGACGATGGCGACCGCCGCCATCTGAACGGGAATGTTGGCGTTGCCCTCCGCGTCGGTGAAGGCGTTACGCAGACCGTTGGTGATCAGCTGATACTCCGCCTCATTGGCAACCAGGCGGGGCCAGACGTAGGAGTTCCACGCGCCCATCATCTTCAGGATGGTGATGGAGATCAGCGTAGGCAGCGCCAGCGGGATCATGACCTTCCACAGATACTTCAGATCGCCGGTACCGTCCACCTTTGCAGCCAGGTACAGCTCGTTGGGGATCTGCATGAAGTTTTGTCGTAACAGATAAATGTAGAATACGCTCACTAAGAAGGGCACGATCAGTACGGTATAGGTATTCATCCAGCCGAAGCTGTTGACCGTAGCGTAGTTGGTGATGGTAAACAGCTCGCCGGGGATCATCATGGTACCCAGCAGAGCGGCAAACAGCGCATTCTTTCCTTTGAATTCCAGTCTGGCAAAGGCGAAGGCCGACAGCACGGTGATCACCAGCGACAGGATAGTGGACACGATACCCACGATCATGGTGTTGATAAACAGCTGACCCAAATTGCCGGTGTTGAAGGCGTCGATATAGTTGGACAGACGGATGAACTCGGGCCACAGGGTAGGAACGGCGCGGTTATACTCCTCCAGCGTCTTCACCGAGGAGACGAGCATGAAGTAGAAGGGGAAGATCACGATGGCAGCCATCAGGATCAGGAAGGCGTACAGCAAAAACTTGACTACGAATTTGCCGACCTTTTGCTTGGCAGAGACCTTTTTCAGGTCTTTTTCCTGCATAGTCTTGGTTTGCAGTTCAGACATATCGGCACCTCCTTAATAATGGGTCTTTTTCTTGCTGACGTACATATTGATCATCGTCACCACGAAAATAATGCCGAAGAGGATCAGTGCCGCAGCACTTGCCCGACCCTGCTGTGTGGACAGCGAATCGTAAATGTAGCCGACCATGGTGTTGAGTCTGCCGGGATCGCCCGCAGGACCCATATCCTCGCCGAAGATACCGACGATGCTGGAATACTCCTTGAAGCCGCCGATGAAGCCGGTAATGACCACGTACGCCAGCATGGGAGACAGCAGCGGTACGGTGATACGGGTAAAGACTCTGCGGCGGGAGGTTCCGTCCACCTTGGCAGCGTCGTAATACTGCTTGTTGATGCTCTGGAGACCACCCAAGAGGATCAGGATCTTGAAGGGCAGTGCGTTCCAGACGATGTAGATCACCATGACCACGATATTCGCCGCGTAGGAAGAGCCGGAGTTGATCCAGTTGATGGGCTCACCGCCGAAGAACTCGATGATGTTATTGATGATACCCGAGGTAATGATCAGCTCGTTCTCGCCGCCGAAGGCAGTGCCTACCATATTGAACATGGCGGCAAATACCATGCCGATAGCGATGGAGTTGGTGACGTAGGGCAGGAAGAAGATGGTCTGCAGCAGCTTCTGCAGAGGCTTGATGGAGTTCAGACAGACCGCGATCAGCAGTGCCAGAATGGTAGAGATCGGAACGGTCAGTACGCACAGGAGCATCGTGTTGGTGAGACAGGTGATGAACCCCTTATATTTCAGCACCGTAACGAAGTTTTGGAAGCCGAAGCTGTAGGTCTGACCGCCCACGACTGCCATAGAGTTATAGCCTTCCAGAAACGCCATCCGCACGGTGTTGATGATCGGCCATACGGTAAAGATGATCAGCAGAATGATCGCGGGCGAAAGATAGAGCCACGCTTTCCAGGAATGCTTACTCTCAACCATCAGACTTCCCCCCGAAGTAAATGCGGCTCTCGTCCGCCTTGCTGAACAGGAAGACCTTGTGAGGCTTGAGCGAGAAGGAAACGGTGCCTGCAGCCGCGATCTTGTTGTCGGCGTCCACGATGGCACGGACGGTGGGGTTGACCGACGCGGAGTGGGTTGCCACTACGCTCACATCGCGTCCCATGACCTCTACGCCGCTGAGCGCACAGGTGAGAGGACCGTTCTCTGCGGGAATAAAGCCCTCGGGACGGATGCCCACGGTAACGGGCTGATCTGCCACGCCGGGGGTGTCCAGCACGGCGGCGTCACCGACGTAGAGCTTGCCACCCTTGACCTCGCCCTCGAATACGTTAACGGGAGGCGTGCCCAGGAACTTGGCAACGAACAGATTGGTAGGATTGTCATAGACCTCCTGAGGCTTGCCGATCTGCTGTACCACGCCCAGCTTCATAACCACGATCATATCAGAGATGGACATAGCCTCCTCCTGGTCGTGGGTAACGAAGATGGTAGTGATGCCGGTCTCCTTCTGGATGCGGCGGATCTCCTCACGGGTCTGCAGACGAAGTCTTGCGTCCAGATTGGACAGAGGCTCGTCCAAAAGCAGAACCTTGGGCATCTTCACCAGCGCACGGGCGATGGCAACTCTCTGCTGCTGACCGCCGGACAGCTCGCTGGGCTTTCTGTCCATCAGCTCGTCGATCTGCACCAGCTTGGCGGCGTTGTAGGCGCGATCCAGCATCTCGTCCTTGGACAGCTTGTCCGCGCCCTTCAGATTCTGCAGGGGGAACAGGATGTTCTGCTTCACGGTCATGTGGGGATACAGCGCGTAGTTCTGGAACACCAGACCCACGCCGCGGTTCTCGGCCGCCAGCTCGGTCACGTCCTCGTCTCCGAAGAAGATCTGTCCGCCGGAGGGCTTTTGCAGACCGCTGATCATATACAGCGTAGTCGATTTGCCGCAGCCGGAGGGACCCAGAAGTCCGATCAGCTTCCCGTCGGGAATGGTAAAGGTGAAGTTGTTGACCGCAACCACTTCCTCGTTTGCCTTTTTGTTGCGGCTGGGAAAGATCTTGGTCAGATTTTTCAGTTCAACTTTCATATCAATATCCTTTCTTAATCTATATCCATCAATTGAAGAAATTATAACGTACAAATTCATTTTGATAGAATGCATCGCATTCTATCAAAATAGGGGTACCCCTATTTTGCCGACGGCTCAATAGTCGGCGTTTCGGACGCTTGCGGCGTGGAGCTTCTCTTTATACGCCAGCAGCTCCTCGGGCGTATCGAAGATCTTCTGGCTGGCCAGATCCACCGTCACCGTATGCGCGATCCGATCGTGAATCGGCGTACGGGCGCGGGAGGAGGCGATCAGCACGATCTGCACGATCAGCATCAGCAGGATCATCAGCAATCCAAAAATTCCCATCGACCCAAACCAGAGCATCAGCAGGATCATCACCGGGATCATCGTCTCCACCGTGTACTTGCCCAGCACGGTGCGGACGAAGAGAAGCATGGTAGTCACGCGGACGCCGTCCTCCCGCATCACGCCGATGCCGAAGATCTTCTTGCCCACGGTCTGTCCGTTGCCGAGAAGCAGCGGCACCAGAAATTCCAGCAGCAAAAAGGCAAAGAGTAGGGCAAACACGACGATCAGAAAGGTCAGATTCATCATCATGCCGTACGCGTACACCGCCTCCGGATCGTTGGCAAACGCCGCATACGTATCGTCGTAGGATGCCCGTTCGCTTTCGGTGAGCGCTTCGTATTCCGCGGAGCTCAGATCCAGCTCCACGCCGGATTCCTGTTCACAACGGAGCTTCACGCTCTCCAGCTGATCGGAGTAGGAATCGTAGCCCAACAGACCGGACAGCAGAAAGGCCACGCCTACGGAAGCGATTGCCAGGATGATCAAATCGAATAAAAACGCAGAAATTCGTTTCCACAGATCTGCTTTTTGGAAATCGTACATAGGGTGCCCTCCAATTTTCGGCGAACCGTCTCGCCAACGCGCATTTTTACTCTTTCATTATAACACAAATTCCCAAAAAAGCAACGGATTTTTCACAAATTTGACACAATTCAATTTTTTTCGGCATAGTGCCCAATTTCCCGCCCCGATTTTGTGAAGGATGACCACTTTCCTCTCGGCGTTTGTCCGTCCACGGAACGGTCGCCCCGCTCCCCGTGGCAGATCCGCCCCTGCAAAGGCCGCAAAAAACCGCCGAGGCTGACGCCGTGGCGGTTTTTTGGTATAGGAAGATAGCCTTTATTTTTTTCCGCGTCGTTTGACCGTCAGCACGACCGCCGCCGTCAGCACAACCGTGCCCGCCGCGATCGCTACCCAAAGCATCCAATCTCCGCTTTCCTTCTCGGGATCGGCAGAAGTGCCGCCCTGCGGATCTGCGGGCGCATCGGACGGATCGGATTCGTCGGGCGCGTCGGAAGGCTCGGTCACGGGCAGGTCGTCGGGATCGGGTGTCGTTTCGGTGTTCTTCATCACCAGATTATAGGCGTACAGATTCTGGTCAAGGCCGGGCTTCAGCTCCTCCAACGTCTCGGCTCTCACGCCGTCGAAATAGATGTCGGTGAAGGTCACGCCGTCGATGCCGCTCTTGCCGTCACAGCCGTAAACGTGGATAGCCTGATTACCCTCCGCGCCCTCGTAAACGTAGACGTTCCGAACGGTCACGTCGGTCAGATTGCCGTTGCCTCGGGAATTGGCCTGCACGTGCAGCAGAAGCCAGCCGGTATGCCCGTAGAAGCCGCCGCTGTGGATCTTTTCCACGTAGATCGTATCAAACACTACGCCCGATACCACGCCCTCGCCCGAGGAGCAGTGAACGCCCAAACCGATGGTGGCGTCGATGACGGTGCAATCCCGGAAGGTCACGTCGTACTGATTCTGATTGGTTCCCTGCCCTACCTTAAAGCCCGCGCGGTGGGTGTAGGACATACAGCCCTCGAAGGTCACGTCGGAGAGATATTCGGGCGCACCGGGCCAATTGGTAGTGATGCCGGTCTTGTACGGCCAGGTCTTTGTCGAGAAGGGATCGTCCATAGCAAAGCCGATGCAGTTCTTGACCACAACGTCCTGACATTCGCAGATATCGATGCCGTCGTTCTCGTCGTGATGACGGGAGATGCGGTTGAGCAGCTTCAGATTGTCGAAGGTCAGATGGTCGCTTCTGACCGCCACCACCGACCAGCAAACCGCGTCGCGGATGGTCAGTCCTTCCAGCGTGAAGTAGGAGCAACCGATGGGAACGACGGTATTCTGACCGACCAGGTGATTACCCTCGGCGGCGGTATCCCAATACTGAGCGTCCCGTCCGTCCAGCGTGCCGCGCCCGCCGATCCGAATATCGTAGGAGCCGATCACGGTGTCCACGTCCGTTTCCTCAAAGGCGGTGGAGATCCACCAGGTGTAGTCCACGCCCTGCTTGCCGTTGGGATCGACCATGGAGGTCTTGGTGCCGTCCACGGTCAGAAGAGAGGAGTCGTCGGTGATGCGCAACACCGCGCCGCCCTCCAGATACAGGTAGGTGTTGGAGGAAACCACCAGATCGCCCACGTAGTACACGCCTGCGGGGATATAGACCACGCCGTTTCGGTTGCCGGCAACGCTGCCGTAAGCAGACGCGTCGTCCAGCGCCTTCTGAATGGCCTCGGTGACCGCCCGGTCGGTCATCTTGGAGGGATCTACGGCGTACGGCGCGGCGGTGATATTGAAGATGCCCTCTCCGCTCGCCGCGGGCACGTCGGTCTGCATGGGATCTGCCGAGATGATCAGATACTGGCCGCCGATGCACAGGGCGTACTGCTGATTCTCGCTGATGGTCATGGTAATGACCTTGCCGTCCTTTTCGTAGACGGGATTCTTATGCTGAGGGCTGACGGTCAGCTCCCGAACCGTGGCTTTGCACTCGATCTTCACCTCGATACTTCCCTTCTCGGGATCGTAATCAAAGGAGGCGTACTCGTATTGACCGTCGATAGAGGTAACGGGAACGCTGACGCCGTCCACGGTAAGGGTGTACAGCGCGGATGCCTCGTAGCAGTCCGCCAAAGGATAAACGGTGATCTTATCGGTGGTCTTCGGGGTATCCTTCACGCCTGCGTAGCTGTCCAGCATCCCGTCGGGAACGGTGACGGTGGTCGGCGTGCTGTTTTCTTTGGTCTTGACCTCGGTGAAATCCACCTCGGAGGTGAAGGTCAGCCCCGACTCGTCTACCGGCTCACCCAGCTCAACGTAGTCCACGGTGAAGGCAGATTCCTCGGGGGATGCACCCTCGCCCACCAGCTTGAAGGTGATAATATTCTCACCCTTCTTGAAGTTGTAGTTACCCAGCGTCACGGTACGCACCGCCTCAGAGGAGTTGTTCACCACGCCGCCCACCATCTTGCCCGATTTCATCGAAATGACGCCGCCCTCTTCTTCTCCGTTGATCAGCACCTGAACGTCGGAGTAGCTCACCGAGCTGGGACGGTACGCCCAGACTACGCTGTATTCGCCCGCCTCGGCGACGTTGATCTGAAAGTCCACCGTGCCGCCCAGACCGCCGCTGCGGAAGTAGGCCAGCTGTCCGGAAACGCCCGACGCGCCCGACAGATTATCTGTCCACGCCCATTTGCTCTCTTTATTGGTAGAGGTGGTCACGCCCTGATCGTCGGTGACGGTAAAGGAGGCGTTCTTCAGAATATCCTCCGCCTCGTAGCGTTGCGGGGAGGACGGATCGGGCGTAGACTCCCCGCGATCCACCAGACGGAAGTAGTCCACGGTCAGCGCGGATTTGTCGTTGGTGGCTGCACCCATCTCCACGATCTTGAAGGAAACGGTGTTCGCACCCGCCTTAAAGTCCACGTCGCCCAGCTCCACCGTGCGAATGATGTTCTGCTTGTTGACCGTGCCGCCCACGGTATCCCCCGTTTTCAGCGAAACGGGCTCGCCCACCTCGTTGCCGTTGACCAGCACCTGCACGGTGGAATAGCTCACGTCGTTGGGTCTGAACGCCCAGACCAGACCGTAGCTGCCGCCCTTGGTCAGCTCGATCGTAAAGTCAACGGTACCGCCCACGCCGCCGCTGCGGAAGTAGGTCAGTTTCCCGGAGGGGGTGGATTCGGTGATGCCCAGATCCAGCGACCACGCCCATTTGCTCGCCTTGTTTTCGGTAGTGGTCATTCCCGTGTCGTCGGTGACCGAGAAGGGGGTGGACTCTGCTTCAAACTTCAGCTCGGAATCGTCCGCATAGACGGTGAAGCTGAGTCCCGCTGCAACCAGCGTCAGGGTCAGAAGAATCGCAATGATCTTTTTCATTTTGTAATCATCCTTTCAAAAATGAATTTCTATTTTCGATCTTGCACGTTATGCACGGATTCGTCGTAAGAATATACAGTCGGCTCAGCCCTCGGAGGGCGAATCCGTGCCGTCCTCCAGCGCCGCCAGCACCTCTGCCAGCTTAGCCGCCATGATCTGATAGCCGGTATCGCCCGGATGCAGCTCATCGGGGAAGTTCTCTCTGCCCAGATTTTCGGCGGTAAAGGTGTACATATCAAAGAAGGTGGCAGAATATCCCGCGTCGGTCAGACGGGCGGGCAGCAGGCTCTGCAAATCCCGCACCTGCCGACTGCCCGAGCCGTTGGTTCCGTAGTAGACGGGGCAGTTCATGATCACGATCTGCAGACGGTCGTTATTTTTGGTCAGATCGGCAACCAAATTTTCCGCGGACGTCAGATACCTCTGGTCATCGGTGGCAGTCCAGTTGCCGTCGTAATAGGAATCGTTGGTACCCAGCATGATCAGCGCGTAGTCGTACAGCGGCGCGTAACGGCGGACGGCGGCGTGTTGAGTCGTGCCGCGATAGCAAAGCGCCAGATCGTCCCGCATGGTCTTTCCGCTGTTGCCTACGTTGATGATCAGATGATCCTGCCACAGAATCCGTCCCAGCACCGCAGGATAAGCGGTAAAATCCCGTGCGGTAGAGCCTGCCCCTTCGGTGATGCTGTCACCGATGCAGGCAACGGTGATCAGATCCACCGTGGCGGAAAAGTCATCCTCGGCAAACCAGTCCCACGTCTCAGTCCCCGCCGCCGCCTGCTCCTGCAGGTAGGCGTCCACCGCATCCCACGCATGGTAGGTAGAGGCAAAGCAATAGGACTCCCGCAGACCTCCCGTATAGGGAGTGGAGATATACCCTGCTCCCACCACCACCTTGGTGCCGACCCGCTTCACGCAGGTCTGATACACGTCCAGCGAGTCGATGGGATCGGACGCACTGCGATTGGTAGGGCCGATCAGGATCTCCCGATCGGTCTCGTCGGTGGCAGTATCCCTGACAACGGGAAGGGTGATACCCGTCCGTTGGCGGATCTTTTCCGCAACGTCATCGGCGATCAGCTTAAAAAAATCATGCTCCGTATTAAAACAGGAAAGAAGCTTTTGATCGTAGACGCTGTCCGCGTATACGATGGCGTACTCCGACAGCTCCGTGCCCCCGACGGTCACTGTGAGCGTCAGGGACTTTGCGTCCTCGTCGGCCTCCGTCTCCCCCATCCTCGCAGACGTAACGGAAGCGACGGAGGAAGAATCGGTGCCGATACCGCTTTGACAAGCCGCCGTGCTCAGAAAGAGGGTCATGCCCAGAATCAAAAAGAGAAGCTTTTTCATAGTCATCCTTTCATCGAATCCCAACGGACGATCTCGCAAAGCCGATCGTATGCATACGGATTTGTATTTTTATTATAAATTTTTTCGGCTCGCTTTTCAATACAATTTTCTTGGGAATCATTGCACTCATCTACGATTTTTGTGCAATTATCGTTTTTCTGCACAAACTTTTCGATTGCGTTTTGTGCAACCTGTCAATTTCTTCAAGCGAATCAAAAAAATAAAAGCGGCTCATTCGAGCCGCTTTCGGGGGGTTAGTTATTCAGATCGGTACCGATAAGGCCGCCTGCCACGCCGCCCAGGGAGATGCCGTCTCCCTTATACGCCAGAACGTCCGTCGTGGGATTGGCATGTACCTTACACTCAGCCTGAGAGCTGCTGCCGCTGGTGGAAACGGTTCCGCCTGCCTCCAGCACGCCTACCAGCGTACCGGTGTTGAACATTACGTTATCGGAGGCGTCCACGCTGCAGGCCGCATTTACGGTACAGCCGGCGACGGTGGCGTTACCGCTGACTCTGCCGGCAACGGGTGCGGCGTAGCCGGTAAAGCCCTGGTTGTAGTTGACGTTGGCAGGAATCGTAACGTCTACGTTGGACATTGTCAGGTTCTCCACACAGCCGCCGTTCATATAACCGATCGCGCCGCCAACGAACATCTGATAATTCTTGTTGAAGCTGCACTCGATGGTCAGCGAGCTGTCCGCAAGGGTCAGATCCTTCACGGTACCGCCGTCCAGCTCCAGAACCAGAAGCGCAACGGTTGCCCGGGCATAACGGCCTGCCGTACCGTCAGGCAGATTTTCCAGCACGTAAGAGCCAACCAGGTCGGCGTTGGGCATATCACCGCCGCCATTCTTCATGATGAAGGTCCAGTCCAGGTTCTTGATGGTATGTCCGGCACCGTCCAACGTGCCCGCATAGCGGTAGAGGGGCTCGTACTCGGAAACGCCGGAATAAGTGCTCAGATCAATGTCGGCGGTCAGAGTAATATTCGAATCCAGGGGAGCGTCGCCAAGGTTGATGGCGTCGATGGCAGAAATCAGCTCATCCGCAGTACCAACGGAAAAGCCGTAGGCGTCGGAATCGCCGTCGGTATTGGGAGCGTCGTTGGTATCGGTCTCGCTGTCGGTATTGGGAGCGTCGTTGGTATCGGTCTCGCCGTCGGTATTGGGAGCATCATCGGTCGTCGGCGTCTCTGTGACCGGTGCGTCGGTGGTCACCTTATCCAAAACGGGGTTTTGGGTGGTAGTAGCGGGATCCTCGGTTGCAGGATCATTGGCAGAGGTCGTGGTGGTAGCAGGTGCGATAGTGGTAGTTGCAGGATCGGCAGCAGGATCGTCGGCAGTCGAACAGGACGCCAACGGCAGAGCCATCAGCAATGCTGCCAGCAAAACAGCAATTTTCTTCATAACGTATCTCCTTTTCGAAAAAACAATATTTCTATCGTATTATATCATACAATCGTGCCCGTGTAAAGACTTTCCGCCGATTTCTGCGAAAATTCACAAAATACTGGACTGGCGTTAGACTCCCGAAAGCCGAAACAACGCTTCGCAGCAGTGAAGCGTTGTTTCGGGGATCATTGCACCTTGATCTTATATAGCGTGTAGCAGGTGGAGCGCTCAATATCTCCCTTGGGATTGGCCATATAATAAAGCGTTTCGCCGTCCTGCGAGAAAAATAGGCTGGCACTGTACCCCCAGGTGTCGTTGTCATTGTTCCACTCGTAGGAATAATAATTGTCCATCGTCGTCCAGGTCTTGCCGTAGTCGAAGCTCAGGAAAATATCCGATCCGGTCTCGCTTTTTCCCGACGACATTCGCCAGCCGGTGACGATCAGCGTGCCGCACTCTCCGCCTGCGGGGATCCAGGTGCACCAAGGCGTCGCCGCCAGACTCTTCTTCCCTGCTCGGATCAGCGTACCCACGTCGGCAGGATCGCCCCAGTCGGTGGGATCGTCGGTGATCTTATAATAGACGGGATTGCCCGACATCCCAACGATCTCGTAAGCCATAAAGTATTGTCCGTTGCCCATTTGGGTCACCACGGGCATACCGGGACGAAGTCCGCCGTTGTCCAGCGCTACCGTCTCCACGAAGTCGCTCCAATTTTCGCCATCCTTGGTGTAGCGAAGCACCAGCTTCTGGCTGTGGAACGAGTCGGTATCGTCGGAGAAATAGCAGATCAGCGTACCGTCGTCGGTGCAGGCAAAATTAGCCTCCCAAAAGCCGCCCGTTCCCTCGGACGCACCTACCGTAGCAAACGCCTCCCAGGTAAGTCCCAGGTCGTAGCTGCGGTAAAGCACCACGTAGATGTTGCGCCAACCGCTGTCAATGGAGTTGGCACCCAGAATCAACGTACCCGCAGGCATTTCGCCCACCTGCACGGGCAGCTCGTAAAGGCAGGGTGCAAAGGCAGTCCGCACACCCTTGTGCAAGGTGTCCCTGACCTCAGTCAGCTCGACCCAGCTGGAGCCGCCGTCCGCAGAGCAATAGATGGGACACATATGATTGTCGATCCAGCGCTCGCCGGTGGCGTAGAGCATTCCGTTGTTGACTCCACCCGGCTGATGCTGCAGCTCAATGATGGAGGGATATTTCAGCGTCGCGCCGGGATTGTCCGTCGGGGCTTTGTCGATAACCACCGTCTCTTCCAGTGTCCATTGGGACAGATTGGAGAAGATCCGCAGCTCGTCGCCAAACTCGCCCACGTAGCAGTTCCCTTCCACGCCGACAAAGCTATCGCCTTCCACGCAGTTCAACAGGAAGTATTTCATGCCCGCCATGGTCGCCTCGGTATTGCTCCCCACGATGGCGATCGTCTGCTCTTCCACGGCGATCACGTAGGAGTTTTCGGCGTCGGTCAACTTCTCCTTGGCAGAGGCGCTGATCGAAAGATTGGTGTCGCCGATCACCAGCAGTTTCTTCTCGGGATCAGCCTCAGTATCGGAAGCGATAGTCGGGACAATCCCCTGCTCGCTCAGCTCTCCCAAAAAAGAGTTGATGGCGGTCCGCAGTTTCACCGTAACGGTCTCGCCGTAGACTAAGGTATAATCGGAAA
The DNA here is from genome assembly GCA_964519075.1 of uncultured Lachnospiraceae bacterium. Classification (GTDB taxonomy): domain Bacteria; phylum Bacillota; class Clostridia; order Oscillospirales; family CAG-272; genus CAKSQF01. Next base: position 941 of record CAZFJJ010000028.1, on the reverse strand, counting down.
GCTTGGGGAGTTCGTTTTTTTCGGTACCGTTATCGGTAACGGCGGGTGCGTCCGCCCAGCTGCCGCAAGCGGACAGCAGCACCAAAGTCAGCGTAGCAGTAAAAATTCGGATCAATTGACGAACAAACGGTTTCATCACAGTTCCTCCCGGGATTTTTCTTCATATTATCATTGTAATACACTTCGCGCCGTCCGTCAAATGCAAAAATTGCTGTTCTGCTCGCATTTCTTGCGCTTTCCGATTCATCCGATATTACTTGCACTCGTACCAAGTCTTGCCGCAGGAGACCTCGGCAGTCAGCGGAACCAGCGCATCGAAGGCACGCTCCATCTCTTCCTTCAGAAGAGCGGCGGCGGCTTCTGCGCAGTCGTCCCGAACCTCCAGGATCAGCTCGTCGTGAACCTGCAGGATCAGCGCAGCGTCCATGCCCGATTTCTCCAGCGCCTCCTCCACGCGGATCATCGCCACCTTGATGATGTCGGCGGCAGAGCCCTGGATGGGGGAGTTCATCGCCACCCGCTCGCCGAAGGCGCGCATCATGGCTTTGGAGGAGGTCAGCTCGGGGATATACCGCCGTCTGCCGAAGAGGGTCTTGACAAAGCCCTTTTCCTTGCCCTCCTCGATGGTGGAGTGGAGATAAGCGTCCACGCCGCCGTAGGTCTCTTTGTAGGAGCGGATATACTCCCCCGCTTGCGCCTTCGTGATCCCCAGATCCTGGGACAGCGCAAAGTCGGAGATGCCGTAGACGATACCGAAGTTCACCGCCTTCGCCCGCTTGCGCAGCTCGGAGGTGACCTCCTCAACGGGTACGCCGAAGACCTGCGACGCGGTAACGGTGTGGATGTCGGTGCCCTTTCGGAAGGCGTCGATCATAATGGGGTCGCCCGCACAGTGAGCCAGCAGACGCAGCTCGATCTGGGAGTAGTCGGCGTCCACCAGC
>CAZFJJ010000027.1:0-13522 GCA_964519075.1 uncultured Lachnospiraceae bacterium | reverse complement strand
CATACGGTTGATGACGCGCTCGGCTTCATCTCCCAGCTCCACCAGACTGTATTCCGTGCCCTCGTTGTAGCCCTGATAGTCGGCCTTGTAGGGGTAAGCCAGCTGATAGAACTCGGTCATGGCAGCCGCCAACGTGTCGGCGTCCTCTTCGCCGATCGTGTAGGTCTCGGTGAAAAAGTCAGCCATGTAATCGTCCAGATTGTCGGTGTTGAAGCTTTCTTCATCCCAAGCCAGCTTCATAAAGAAGTCGGTGGACATTTCAGCGGGCTTGATATCGCCTACGTTGAGGATCCACATATCGTCGGAGCCCGCCATGTAGGCCTTGTGCATCTCGTTGTAGATCTGGGAGAGGGGGGTGCTGTCGATCCACAGATAGCTGCGGGGAACGCCGTAATACGAGACGTGGTAGTACACGCCAAATCCGCCGTACAACTCCATTTCCTCTTCGGTGGCAAATTGACGCACGTAGCTGTAGTTGTCGTCACAGAAGAGAATGACGCAGTCCTCGGGAAGGGTCAGACCCTGCTTGTAGTAGTCGGCCGCTTCCTTGTAAGGACAGTAGGTGGTGACGAAGTCCTTCTTAATGCCGGTCTCTTCGTAATACTTCTGCTCGTACTTCTCGATGATCGCCATCTGCGCGTCGATTGCCGCCTGCACCAGTTTGGTGCGTCCCGCGATCGAGGTGTCGGTAAGGGCAGAGCAGTTGACCGAAGCGTCGTGAACGCCGCGCAATCCGAGCGTATAAATATTTTCGAAGCGATAGTTTTCGGAAACGCGCTCTTCCCAGTAAGCATTCATTGCTTCAGCGTTAACCGAGTAGTCGTAGGAAGCTTTCCAGGAATCGTTGATCTTGGTGATGTTATATTTGCGCTGATTGGCAATGCACCACGGCTCCCATTCGGTCTCGTTGTTGCAAAGCATCAGCTCGCAATGGCTGGAGCCCATGACGATGCCGTATTCATCCGCCAATTCTGCGTTATAAGCGATGCCTGTATCGGGATTGACGTCGGAGTTAAAGGCGTCGGACAGCAGGTGCATGGCGGGCCAGAGCGTGTTGGCCTTCAGACGGAGCAATAGCTCGAAGACGGTGGCGTAAGTTTTAGTGCCGGGAGCCTTGGAGCTGTTTTCGAACGCTTCGGCCCAGAAGGTGAAGTTTTCTTCGTCGTTGATGAAGATGCCGCGGAATTTGACGTCGGGCATCTCGGTCTGGGTCAGCTCTTCCACGGAAAGGGTAGGATTGGGGTTCTCCGCAACGGGAACGTCTGCCCACCAGTACCAAGGGGACACGCCCAGCTGCGCGGACAGCTCGTAGATGCCGTAGACGGTACCGCGGGCGTCGCTGCCGGCGATGACCACGGCTTCCTTCAGATCGGCAGTCAAATTCTCGTAAACGCCGATGGTGTAGCCTTCCCATTGCCCTTCGATTTCGGAAACGTCGAGGATGCCGGCGGAAACGAGGCTGTCGATCAGCGCGCTGTTGCCGATCGTGCCCACGATCACGGCACGGTTGCCAAGGTCGGAGAGAGAGGATTTCAGCGCGGGCGCACTGCCGGTCACCAGCTCAAAATCGCTGACCAGATCGCCTGCTGCCCGCTGTACGATAGAATGCTCGCTGGCAGAGTCGATGTAGATGGTCGCATCCTTCAGCGCAATAGTGCCGTCCTCTGCATTGACGGCGCCTTCCTCAACGGGAAGCTGAGGGGCGTAGGTCACCTCGACCGAAACGGTCTTGCCGTCCACCTCGCAGGTGGCGGTAGCGGTCTGCAGAGTGCCGTCCGCAAAGCTGCCTGCGCCTACCAGCGCAACGCCGCACAGCAGGATGGCGATCATGGAAAGGGCAGAGCTTGCCTTTTTCTTTTTATAAACCAGCAGCGCGGTCACGATCGCCGCCGCTGCCAGCAGAACGCCGCCCGCGATGGCAAGGATCATGCCGATGGGAGAGGTCTCGTTGGCGGGAGGATTCAGCAGCTCCGAGGGAGATTCGTCCGTGCCGTCGGGAGAATCGGAGCCCTGCGTGTCGTCGGTGGCGGGGGGCGCTACGGACTCGGCGTCAACCGTCACGGTCAGCGTGGTCTCGTACTTTTCGCCGGAATCCAGAGTGCCCACCAGCGCCGCAGTATTGACGGTGGCGGCAGACAGTCCGTCGGGCAGGGTAAAGCGGAAGGAAACGTTATGAAGTGGGTAGTCGGCGCAGTTTTCCATAGACAGCTTCAGATCGTAGCCGTCGCTGCCACCGGAGGAGGTCAGCTCTACCTTCAGCTCCTCGCCTGTATACTCGTTTGCCATCAGTGAAAGTCCTATTCCGCTCAAGCAAACGGAGAGGATCAGCAAAACGGGGGCACAGATCGATAGAAATAAATTGCGTTTCTTTTGGTTCATATAATCCCTTCTTTCTGAAAAATGCGCACCCGAAGGCGGGTGCGCATGGTTCGGTAAAAATATTGTAGCAACGGGTGTGATGAAATGATAGGAAAAAACAACTGTATTCAAAATCGGCGTTGAAGAAACCGCTAAATGACTATCCGTTGATTTCAGTAGGAGTTCCCATGGAAAAGGCGCGGGGCGTTTGACCTACGATGGAGCGGAAAGTATGGATGAAATGAGAATCGTCGCAAAAGCCGCAGCTTTGTGCCACTTCGGATAGGTTTTTCCCTGAAAGGAGCATTTGTTTAGCATAATTGATGCGGGTTAACTGTATGTATTGCTTGATGGTAACGCTGGTGCAAGCCTTGAAATCGGCGGTCAGCTTCGCGCGGCTGACGAAAAACTGTCGGGAAAGATCCTCCGTCAGAAGCGGTTCGCCGTAATGATGACTGATGTAATCCATCACGTCGCTGATGTAGGAGTGCTCGTCACGCACGTTTCGGATCTGCCCCTCTCCGATGCACTCGGTGAACCGATTGAGCATCAGAGCCAGCTCCAGCTCGGCGCGAAGATAGTTTTTATCCTGATAGCTCTGCCACATCAGTGCAATATCTTCCGAAAGCTGGAGATGGAGGGCAGGATCCAGATCCACGATACACATGGAGCTGTTCAGAATACGGTCAAAAAATGGAATCCAGGTGGAGATACGGGAAACGATGTCGGTTCCGAAATTGATGATGAAGCGATCGTATCGGCACTTGTCCGGGGTGTAGGCTCGGTGGAGCATAAACGGACGATGTAAAATGACGCAGGGAGCGGATACCGATACTCTGTGAACGTTGCTTTCGACCGTAACGCTTCCGCTGCGGATGTAAAGAAGCTCGTACTCAACGTGGGTGTGCATATAGGGCATGGTAAACCCGTCGGTAATGGTATGCTCCATATGTAATTTTTGATTAGGCGTTTCTACAAAGGAATGTGTTTGAGGTTTCATGATGGATTACCTTTCGAAACAGGATTCTGTTTTATTTGTACCATAAAAAAACCGTTTTGTCAAGAGTTTTTATGAAAAAATACAATGTGAACGAAAATACTTCTGAATTTTCTGCAACCGAAGAACTTAGCGATTTTTACAATCGTAAATTCGGTACCGTTATTTTATATGGATTTACGAAGCTGTACGGATGTCCAAAAACTCTGTTCGCTCACGGCGAGTGATATAGCCTCGCAGTGACGTCTGTGGCGATTCTGTTTTTGCTGAGCGTTTTTTACAACTTGTTTTGCATTAAACCATTGATTTATCCTATTCATTTGAGATGGAATGTGTTATACTACAATCAACTAATTATATACCGGAGGTATACAAATGAAAAAACTGCTCACCACAATTTTGGCGGCGGCGATGATGCTCAGTGCCGCCATTCCCGTATTGGCAGCCGACCCCGAGGTCGCCGTTGCACAATCGGGCGATAAGACTCTCACCGGCGTAACGGCCAACGGTAGCTGGGATATTACCGATGATGCGATCACCAGCACCGGCAAAGACAACAACTTCCTGTTCACCAATGATACTGCCGACGCAGGTAAGATTACCGTTACGATCGACAGAACTTCTGCATCCTCTACCGGTCACGACGGCATTATGTTCTGCATCAGCGACGACTCTACCAAGTTGTGGGAACGCGAAGTTGACTCTTACTACTTTATGTTCGTTGAAGGCGGCGGAACAAAAATAGGTTTGGCAAAATCCGGCGACGGCTTCGGCGGCTGGGCAACCGGCGACTTCCCGAATCGTTATGTGATCCCCGAAGAAGATCAGACCGGCGTATTCACTCTGAGCGCAGAGTGGGATGGCACCGGTACGATCAATGCATATCTGAACGGCGAAAAGGTATTCACTTGGAATGACCCTAACCCCCTGTGTGGTAATCGTTACGGTATTCGCGCAGCATCCACCGGTGCTAAGTTTACCAATTACGTTGTAGAGTCTGCTGAGCTTTCTGCAGATGCTGTCCGCAACGGCAAGGTGGAGGCTATTCCCGGCGAGGTTGTCGTGGACGGTATCATCGACGACGCATGGGAAAAAGCTCCCGTGTACGTGATGGAAAACGAAGTTTCCGACGACTGCCGCGGCGATGTAGCTACCAGAAAAGATTCCAGTACCGTCAAGTTCCGTGTAATGTACAGTGGCAACAAGGTATATATGCTGGTAGAAGTGGAAGACGATGCATGGGCAACCGGTTCCAATACCAACTGGAGAAATGACTCCCTGATGATCTATGTCAGCGAGAATGGTTCTTACAGAAACACCAAGAATGATAACCGTTACTGCATGGTTGCATATTTGGAAAACTATGATGCAAATATGCCCAATTGGACTGGTTTCTATACCCGTTCCGGAAATGGTACCAACGATAAGGCTAAAGAGCACGCAGTTGTAAAAGACGGCACCAAGGCGGTTATGGAGCTTTCCTTTGAGTTGAATAATGAAACTCCCGTTGAAGGTGGCCAGATTGCATTTGACCTGCAGTACAATGACCAGGACCTGGATCCTGCAACTGCAGCAGAACAGTCCCGTACTGTCGTATGGGCATGGTCCTGCTCCGATCCTACCGGGCCCAATAATGTTAGATCCGGCGCGAAGGGCTGGGGCGACGTATACTTCGTAGCAGCACCCGTATGCGAGCACACCAACACCGAGATCGTAGGCGCTAAGGAAGCAACCGAAACCGAGGAAGGCTATACCGGCGATACCGTTTGTAAGGATTGCGGCGAGATCGTTATAGAGGGCGAGAACATTCCCGTGAAGGAGCCCGCTACCACTCCCGATCCCGTTGATCCTCCTAAGACCGGTGATGCGATGCTGATCGTATCCGTTGTCGCTATCGTAGCAGCTGCAGGCGCCGTTATGATCGCCCGCCGCCGCAAAGTGACCGAATAATTCTACCATAATCACAAAAGAGCAAGCATTTTCGCTTGCTCTTTTTCATTCTTTCACGAATTTTTTTGTAGGACTTGCATTTTCGGGAAAAACATGCTATAATATAATACACACTTTTGACGAGTCAACAATATTCGACAAAATGATTCGATGAAATGGGAAAGGAACGAATGCATGGCATTTTTCGATTTGTTTAAGAAGAAAACTCCCGAGGAGAAGCTGGAAGAGCGTCTGCAACGCACACAGCTGACTTGCAGCGGATGTAATACCACACGCTCGGCTCTCGATCTGTACAATCAGTTTTACGTCTGCCCGCAGTGCGGGAAATATCTGACCATCGGTGCCCGCGAGCGCATCAATCTGGTGGTGGATCAGGACAGCTTCCAGCCTTGGTTTGACATAGTGGAGGAGAGCAATCCTCTGGGTCAGTCCGAGTATCTGAAGAAGCTGAAGGCGGCCAGAGAAAAGAGCGGCAACAGCGAGGCCGTTCTCGTGGGCAGAGCCAAGCTGGGCGGCGTAGACGTGGTCATCGGTGCCTGCGACGCTAACTTTATGATGGGCAGCATGGGCAGAGTCATGGGTGAGCGGATCACCAAGGCCTTCGAAGAGGCGACCAGACTTCGCCTTCCCGTGTTCCTCTTCTGCTGCTCGGGCGGCGCACGGATGCAGGAGGGGATCGTTTCCCTGATGCAGATGGAAAAGACTGCGGCAGCCGTCAAGCGTCACTCCAAGGCAGGACTGTTCTATTGCTCCATCCTCACCGACCCCACCATGGGCGGCGTGACCACCAGCTTTGCTATGCTGGGCGACGTGATCCTGGCAGAGCCGGGCGCACGGATCGGCTTTGCAGGCCCTCGCGTCATCCAGCAGACCATGGGGCAGACCCTCCCCGAAGGCTTCCAGACTGCGGAGTATCTGCTGGAGCACGGTATGGTGGACGACATCGTAGAGCGCCGCGACCTGCGCTACCGTCTCTTCTATCTGGCAAAGATTCACACCACCCGTATCGCGGAGGTGACTGCAACCGAGGGGCGCGTCCCCTCCAATCGGATCAGTGAGCACTTGGCGGCCGAGCAGAAGACCCCTTGGGAGAAGATCAAGCTTTGCCGCAGCCGTGACCGTGCCTCCACCATGGACTACGTCCATCTGCTGTTCAAGCATTTCTACGAGCTCCACGGCGACCGTTATTTCGGCGACGATAACGCTATGATCGGCGGCATCGCCTACTTTGGCGCACAGCCTGTAACCGTGATCGGTGAGCTACGCGGCGCAGATACGGCAGAGAGCGTCAAGCGCAATTTCGGTATGCCCAAGCCCGAGGGCTATCGAAAAGCTCTGCGTCTGATGAAGCAGGCAGAGAAGTTCCGCCGTCCCATCATCACTTTTATCAACACGCCCGGCGCATTCTGCGGCGTAGACGCAGAGCAGCGCGGTCAGGGCGAAGCCATCGCCCGCAGCATTATGGAGATGTCCGACCTGAAGGTGCCGGTACTCTGCATCCTCATCGGCGAGGGCGGCAGCGGCGGTGCGCTGGCGACTGCCGTGGGCAACAAGGTCTGGATGCTGGAGAACTCCACCTACGCCATCCTTTCGCCAGAGGGCTATTCCGCCATTCTGTGGAAGACCGAGGAGCGCGCGGAGGAAGCGGCACTGATCATGAAGTTTACTGCGCAGGATCTCTACGAGCTGAAGGTGATCGACAAGATCATCCCCGAGCTGGGCGGCGCCAACAAGCAGACCATCCAGCGGATCACCGACTACATGAAGCAGGGTATCGAGGAGTTTTTGTCCGAGTACCGCGGCATGACCAAGGAACAAATCCGCGACGACCGCTACAACCGATTCAGAAAATTCTGATCTTGCATTACGCAAAAGACAAATCCCGCCCTATGGCGGGATTTGTTTTTTGACCGAATATTGCGTTCAAACGACCGATTGATAAAAAGTACTTGCTAAATCCGTGGATACGGTGTATAATGAATCAACAATCCAATTACAGCGAGGATAAAATGAATACGATCATTCAAATCGATTATCTGAACAAGAGCTTCGGGGACGTAAAAGCGGTGCGAGATCTCAGCTTCCGTGTCAAAGAGGGCGAATTATTTGCCTTTCTCGGTGTCAACGGCGCAGGAAAATCCACCACCATCAACATCCTGTGCGGACAGCTGGCCAAGGACGGCGGAAGCGTCGTCATCGACGGTGCTGATCTGGATCACGACGTAGATCGGATCAAGCGGAATCTGGGCGTAGTGTTTCAAAGCTCGGTTCTGGATAGCGCCCTCTCGGTCTACGACAATCTGGAGAGCCGTGCCGCCCTGTACGGCATCGCCGGCGCAGACTTTCGGGCGCGGCTTGCACAGCTGACCGATCTGCTGGAGCTGTCGGAGCTTTTGAAGCGTCCGGTGGGAAAGCTGTCGGGCGGTCAGCGCAGGCGGGTGGATATCGCACGTGCTCTGCTGCACGAACCGAAGATCCTGATTTTGGATGAGCCCACCACGGGGTTGGATCCCCAGACCCGCAAAATGCTTTGGAACGTGATCGCCGAGCTTCGGAAGACCGAGAACATGACCGTCTTCCTGACCACCCACTATATGGAGGAAGCTGCCGATGCCGATTACGTGGTGATCCTCGATGGCGGTAGCATCTCCGCGCAAGGAACGCCGCTGGAGCTGAAAAACGCCTATTCGGGCGATTTCATCACCATCTATGGGATCGATGAAGACACGGTAAAGTCTCTTGGCATAGATTACGAGCCGATCCGCAACGCATACCGTCTGTCCGTACCCAATACGCGAGCGGCGACCGAGCTGATCATAAGGCATCCGGACGTCTTCTGTGATTACGAGATCACGAAAGGGAAGATGGACGACGTCTTCCTTGCGGTCACGGGAAGAAAACTGACGGGAGGGGACGACCAATGAAGATCGCCTCCGCACTCATCAAACGAAACGTCAAGCTGTTTTTCAAGGACAAGGGGATGTTCTTCACCGCCCTGATCACTCCGGCGATCCTGCTGGTGCTGTACGCCACCTTCCTGGCCGACGTTTATCGGGACAGCTTTGTGGCAGGACTGCCCGCAGGGCTGACCGTCTCCGACCAAGCGCTGGACGGTCTGGTGGGCGGACAGCTGATCTCCTCCATTTTGGCGGTCTCCTGCGTGACGGTAGCCTTCTGCTCCAACTTCCTGATGGTGCAGGACAGAGCAAACGGTACCGTCAAGGATCTGCGGATCGCCCCCATCAGCCCGTCCGCTCTGTCGCTGAGCTACTACGTTGCCGCGCTGCTCTCTACGCTGCTGATCTGCTTTACCGCCACGGGAATTTGTCTTGTCTACGTCGCCTCCATCGGATGGTATCTGTCGGTGGCCGACATCCTCCTGCTGCTTCTGGACGTGCTGCTGCTGGTGTTGTTCGGAACGGCGCTGTCCTCGATCATCAGCTTCTTTCTGTCCACCCAAGGGCAGATCTCGGCGGTGGGCACCGTCGTTAGCTCGGGCTACGGCTTCATCTGCGGCGCGTATATGCCCATCTCCTCCTTCAGCGACGGCCTACAGAAGGTGATCTCCTGCCTGCCCGGCACCTACGGCACCTCGCTGGTGCGCAATCACGCGATGAGAGGTGCGCTGGAGGATCTGCAGGCAGAGGGCGTTCCCGCGGAGGTCATCGGAGAGCTGAAGGACGTGCTGGACTGCAATCTCTCCTTCTTCGGTGAGCGTGTCACGGTTCCCGTGATGTACGCGATCCTCGGCGTCACCATCGTGGCACTGGTCGCGCTGTACGTTCTTTTAAACGTCTTCCGCAAAATAGACCGATGAATCATCCCAAAGGGGCTGCGCGACCGACGTCGGTCGCGCAGCTGTTTTGTCGTAGCTCAGTACCGTCCAGCAGGGCGGATGACGCCGCAGCCGATCTTCATCCCCGAATTGCCTGCCGGCTGGGTGCGCAGATCGTCGCTCCCGCCGTGGATGACGACGGTGCGCCCGATGATCTCTCGCACCGTGAAGCGGTCGGTCAGCGCCGCCAGATAGGCTCTGCCGCCTGCCCGAAGCAGGGGCGGAAGATCGCCTGCATGGCGAGGATGCGGTCTGCCGTACGGATCGTAATGCCCGCCGGTATCAGCGAAGGGCGGATCGGACAATCGGTTGCCGCAGCAGCCCCCCTCGTGGACGTGCATGGCAAAGAAGCCGGTTTCGCTATCCGGAAGTCCGCACAGATCGGTCACAACCAATACTTCGTTGCAAAACTGATAAAACCGAACGGTTCCCATCAGATGGGGCGCGCCCTCTCCGCCGCGGACGTGGGCGATCGCCGCGGGATGTAGCGGTCGTTTGCGCATAGAATCACCTCAAAGGCAGTATATGCGACTGTCGGGGAAGGGTGCATGGCGAAAGTTTTGACAAAAAATCAAATCGGGGTTGACTAATTCGGTCGAAGGGTGTATAATCGGGGTATCTATATGAGACAGTGAGGTGTCAGAATATGAAATTGACCAAACTCACGGCTCTGTTGCTGGTGATTTGCATGACGGTTGCATTTTCAGCCTGTGCATCCGACGGCGACGCGTCCGTGACTACTACCAATACGCCCGATGCGGTTACTACCGCCGCACCTACTACCACTACCGCTCCCGACGTGCCCGTTACTCAGCCCGAGACCAACGAAACCACCGATGCGTACGAGACTATCACTGTTGCAGAGGCGCTGGAGCTTTGCGGCGAGCCCGGTAACGTTACCGAGGATCGTTACTACATCCGTGCTACGGTCAAGTCTATCGACAACGCACAGTACGGTGCCATGACCATCGAGGACGAGACCGGCTCCATCTACGTTTACGGTACGTATAGTGCCGACGGCTCCATTGGCTACAGCGAAATGACCGATAAGCCCTACGCCGGCGACGAAGTACTGCTCTACTGCATCCTGCAGAACTACAACGGTACCAAGGAAGTCAAAAACGCACGGCTGATTGAATATGTGAAGGTGGAGCAGACCTTTGACGAGTCCGAATATACCGAAATGAGCGTCGCCGACGCCAGAGCTGCAGAAAAGGGCGCCAAGATCAAGACCGACGGCGTAGTTGCCCGTATTACGTATGCCGACGGTATGATCCCCAGCGGCGTGATGCTGGTGGACGAGACCGGTTCCATCTACGTTTACGACTCCGATCTTGCCCAGAGAGTGCAGATTGGCAACAAGATCACCATCCTTGCCGACAAGACCTACTGGATTCTGGACTCCGAGCAGGGAAATGCCTCCAAGTTCGGCTATAAGGGCTGTAATCAGCTGGAGAGCGTGAAGCTGGTCTCCAACGACGAGAAGACCGACAACGCCTTCGATAAGAGCTGGATCCCCGAGTCCACCGTAAAGGATATTATCGAAACTTCCGTTACCGAGGATATTACTACCTCCATCTACAAGGTCAACGCGCTGGTGAAGAAGGTACAGGGAACCGGCTTTATCAACTATTACATCTTCGATCTGGACGGCGAGACCGGCTCCTACGTTTATACGCAGTGCAGCGGTTCCGATTTTGCGTGGCTGGATGCCTTTGACGGCAAGATCTGCACCGTCTATCTCACTGCACTCAACGCAAAGTCTACTACTTCAGATTGCTTTTTCCGTCTGCTGCCCGTGCTGGTGGAGGACAACGGCTTCCAATTTGATACCAAGAATACAGCAGAGCACGTAGTCAAGTATTATGGCATCGGTCAGTTCAACGCTTCCTACACCGGCGATCCCGCGCTGGAGCTGGTGACAGAGGTCTCTTCCGAGCTCTTGGGCTTTGCCGATGCAGAACTCACCTACAGCACTTCCGACAGCTCCGTCGTTACCTTCACCACTGCTGACGGCAAGACCGTCTTCCACTGCAAGAAGAGCGGCACTGCCGAGATCACCGTTTCCTGTACCTATGAGGGCGTCACCCACAGCCAAAAGGTGACCGTAACCGTAACTGCCAACGAAAGCTACGATTATGTGGACGTGAAGACTGTTATCGACTCCGAAAAGGAAACCGAGGTTACCGTCAAGGGCATCGTAGGACCTTCTCTGGTCAACCAGTCGGGCTTCTATCTCATCGACGAGACCGGTGTGATCGCGGTTCTGGTGGACGCATCGGTGTTTGAGAACATCGCCGTGGGCAACGAGATCGTGCTGAAGGGTGTCAGAAGCGTTAAAAATGAGAAGGGTGACTACTATTTCGGTCAGAGCCATATATCCGATGTGGAGATTCTTGCCAATTATTACGGTGCCCACGCCTACTCGGATGCGACCTTCGTTACCGACAAAACGCTGGCAGACTTCTACGACTTGGATGTCCTTACCGATTATACTACGGACGTTTACGTCCTGAAGGCTACCGTTGACGTAGTAGAGACGAATTTCTATACCACGATCAAGCTGGTGGACGGATCCACCTCCGTATCCCTGTATTGCTCCGGCGCAGGTCAGTACAGCTGGCTCAAGGCGTTCGCAGGACAGGAAGTAATGCTGGAGATCGCTCCCTGTAACTGGAACGGCAAGAATTACTACGCAGGCTGCGTACTGGCAGTCCGCACCGCCGACGGCAAGATCGTCAACGAGCTGAATTTCGCCAATTGAGTTATAATGCGAATCTCCCTCTGACGGATTTCGTCAGAGGGAGATTTTGGGTGGTCAGCAGATACTTGCAAATATTGCAAAAGGACAGAGCTCGTTCGTCTCTGTCCTTCTACGAGATTTGCGTACCCGTTATTCCGTCTCGGGAAAATAATCGTTCAGATCTACGATGTCATCTACATAAAAATACAACCTGCCTTGCGCGGTTTCAAGTTCCACCCAATAGTATACGCCGTCAGGAATGGTGCTTTTGTCGTCGGTGAGCTTATAGCTGATCATCGCGCCGGACACGAAACCTGAGCTGCAGTATCGGCTTCCCACACTGATCTCCCGGTATCCGTCAAAATAAAATGTATCGTCTTCGCTGTCTTGGTAGGTGTACAAATAACCGACTACCCAAGCGCCATCAGCGGTTTCGACAATACACATATTCTCTATCACCTCACCGTCTTCTTTCAAAAAAAACTGATGCAGAATCTTCGCGTCGGGATAATGGGTCTGAACTGCGGCTATGTATCTGCTATCTGCATAACTCTGTGAACTGTCCTTCATATAATACGATAGACTGAGGATCAGCAAAGTAAATACAGAGATTCCGATTGCTACGCTGCGGATGATCTTGCGAACCGTTTGCCGCTTCAGAACGGCTTTCGGTGGAGTGGGCATCGTGTAACCGGGGGTAGGAAGCGGCGTTGCAGTCATGTTGACATAGGGCGTTCCCATCTCGATCGCCTCCAGATACGATTGCGCCACGGATGCAGAGTGGAGATGGGGAGCGCGGTCGATTACGGCTTCAAAGTATGGTTTTGCGCGCTGCGTATCGCCCACTCGATAGTAGAGTAGCGCGGTACGGAAATCGGTATGCAAGCTGCCGGTTGCTGTTTGCAAATACGCTTCACATGCGGGCAGATCTCCATTCAGATACGCGCGGTAGAAGGTAAAAATAGGCGCTTGACCGACAAGGCCATTTCCGTTTTTTGCATACTTTACCATGTGCTCGAACTCGTCGCAAACCGTCCGAAGGGCATCCCGATCGTCCAGTTCGAAGTAAATCTGCGCCCGTTGAACCAGATAGTACCAAGCAATCTTGGCACATTTGGGATCGGCAGATCGGTCGGCGCAAATATCGATCGCGCTTTGATAATCGCCGGTCATTATCGCAGGGATCAGCCGCTCGCTTCCCGAGACGAAGTAGATGCCGCCCGCGCGGATGCATTCCTCGTACAGCGCCACGTCCAAATCGTTTACGATGATGCGGTTAATCCGGTTATAATACAAACGGTTGACGATAAGCGTGCGGAGAAATCCTGCCGCAACCAGTGCCGCCAGCGCAAGCAATGGGTTGATGATCGAGTAAAGCGCTAATATATAAACCGCAAGGACGATCAGAACAATTGCAAGCCATACAAAATTGGTCTGCAGACGGTAATTGCGCAGAATGCGTTTGGCTTTTTCTTGAATATTCATGTGAACCTCCGTTTGTAAACACAGGATGCGTGCCTGATGCGTTTTTCAATAGATAAATCCCCCAAAAAGTCAATTTTGTTGCATTGAATTAGAAGATTTATTAAGGCAACACCGCACAAATAGAGCAGGTAGAAAAGTTCACAAAAACATGGTA
>CAZFJJ010000026.1:0-13620 GCA_964519075.1 uncultured Lachnospiraceae bacterium | reverse complement strand
TAGAGCGCCAGGTTGTGGCCCTGGAGGTCGTGGGTTCGACTCCCATCGCTCACCCCATAACAGCAAATGTGCGCTGTTTATATAGCCTTCCCAATCGGGAAGGCCATTTTTGATTGATCCCGACTTTGGTCGGGATTTTTTGCTGTCATCGTATGAGATTTGCCGTCGGGGGATATACTATGCCAAACGGATTACAACGAAAGGATGATCGTATGTCAATCATCAAACGAAAATGCGGGCTGCTCTCTCCTGCTGACGGCAGGGTCGTGCCGCTGGAGTCGCTGCCCGATCCCGCCTTTGCAGAGGGGCTTTTGGGCGACGGTGCCGCAGTAGAGCCGTCGAACGGCCGCTTCGTCAGCCCCTGCGACGGAACGGTGGTGGGGATCAGCGAGACGCTCCATGCCTACAATCTGCTGTCGGAGGACGGTCTGGAGCTGCTACTGCACGTGGGCATCGACACCGTTGAGCTGCGCGGGGAGGGCTTTTCACCACGGGTAAAGGCGGGCGATCAGGTGAGGGCGGGCGATCTGCTGGCTGTAGTGGATCTTGCCCTGATCCGCGAGCGAGGCTACAGCACTCTGACGCCGCTGATCGTGACCAATCCCGAGAGGGTGGCGAGTCTTACCAAGGCGCAGGGGTGCGTTCGGGGCGGAGCAGATCCGATTTTACAATATATCCTTCAAAAATAAACAGGAAACGAGTGTACGAAACAGGTATGAGTAAAACCAAAGCAAAACGGGGCGGCGGCGTGTTCGGCGTCCTGCAAAGAGTGGGGCGGTCGTTTATGCTGCCCATTGCGCTGCTGCCGATCGCAGGCCTGCTACTGGGCGTCGGCTCCTCCTTTACCAATCCCGCCATGATCGAGGCCTACGGTCTGGAGAAGCTGCTGGGCGAGGGGACGGTGCTGAACTTCATCCTCACCGTAATGAGTGAGACGGGCAATATCATTTTCGGCAATCTGCCCATCATCTTCGCCATGGGCGTTGCGCTGGGTATGGCGGAAAACGAAAAGGCTACCGCCACGCTGTCGGCGGCTATTGCCTTCTTCGTCATGCACCAGACCGTCTCTACGTTGCTGCGCCTCACCGGCGGGCTGGAGGGCGAGGAGGTGCTGGAGGGCACCATCTCCACCGTCGTGGGCATCCGCTCGCTGGAAATGGGCGTGTTCGGCGGCATCATCGTGGGGCTTGGCGTTGCGTGGCTCCACAATCGCTTCTACAAAATTCGCTTGCCGAGCGTCCTGTCCTTCTTCGGCGGCGTGCGGTTCGTGCCCATCATCTCCACGCTGGCGTATATCGTCGTGGGCGCGGTCATGTTCTTCCTCTGGCCGCTGATCCAGAGAGCTATCTTCTCGCTGGGCGATTTCGTGTTGGAGAGTGGCTACGCGGGCACCTTCATCTACGGCGTTATCGAGCGTGCGCTGATCCCCTTCGGTCTGCACCACGTCTTCTATCTCCCCTTCTGGCAGACGGGGCTGGGCGGCTCGGCTATGATCGACGGCGTTCTGGTGTCGGGTGCGCAGAATATCTTCTTCGCTGAGCTGGCATCGCCCAATACGGAGGTGTTCAGCGTGTCGGCGACGCGGTTTATGAGCGGTAAGTTCCCGCTGATGATCTTCGGTCTGCCCGGAGCGGCGCTGGCGATGTACGCGGCGGCAAAGCCCGAAAAGCGGAAGATCGCGGGCGGTCTCCTGCTGTCGGCGGCGCTGACCTCTATGCTTACCGGGATCACCGAGCCGATCGAGTTTACCTTCCTGTTCGTGGCACCGCTGCTCTACGTGATCCACTGTATCTTCGCAGGGCTGGCGTATATGCTGATGCACCTCTGCGGCGTGGGCGTCGGCATGACCTTCTCGGGCGGCTTCATTGACCTGACCCTTTTCGGTATTCTGCAGGGCAACGCCAAGACGAACTGGATCTGGGTGGTCATCGTGGGACTGGGGTATTTTGCGGTGTACTGGCTGCTGTTCTATTTCCTCATCAAGAAGCGGAACTATATGACTCCCGGCAGGGAAGAGGAGAGCGAGACGAGGCTCTACACCCGCGCCGACTACAACGAGAAGAGGGACGGCGCCGCCAAGGCGATCCCCGTGGACGTAGCCTCGGCGCAGGCAGGCGAGGCAGGCGGCGCCGGAGGTGCCGTCGTTGACGGCTCCTCCATCGACGGCACGCCCGCCGAAGAAGATTCTCTCCCGGCAATGATCGTGCGCGGTCTGGGCGGCAGGGAGAACGTGCGCAATCTGGACTCCTGCGCGACCCGACTCAGAGTGACGGTTAACGATCCTGCCAAGGTCAACGACGGCCTCTTGCGCGCTACAGGCGCCTCGGGCGTCATCCGCAAGGGCGACGGTGTGCAGATCATCTACGGTCCCCGCGTCACGGTCATCAAGAGCGAAGTGGAAGAATATATGGGGTAGGAAACGCTAAGGGGAACTTCTTGAATGAAGTTCCCCTTAGGATCCCCTCAAGAACTTTTTGAAAAAGCCCGGCGAATACTCGTCGGGCTCTTGATATACGTCAGGACACGTTCGTTTTGTGCTCGGCAAGCATTTGCCGAGCTTAAAAATTTTTGCGTCGCTTTTTTCAAAAGGCGACTGGGGTCTGGGGCGAATCCCCAAATGGTCATTCCTTCTTCATCGGGCGTTTGATCATGCTCTTTCCGCAGTAGCCGCATCGGTCGGGGACGTGTGCGCCGGGGGCGAGGTGGTCAAATCCGTAGCGGGCGTCCTCGTCGCTGTGGATCTCGGGGCTTGCACTGTAATGGTTGCCGCAGTTGACGCACACGATGGGCGCGCCCTCGTCCAAGAGATACATATAGTCGGTGCAGGCGTAGTGGCGGATGCGGCTGCCTTTGCCGAAGGGGGTAGTGCCCTTCACCAAATAGTCGTAGTCAAACTCGCGACCGCTATCTTCGCGGATTTTCAGCTTTGCCACCGTGTAGCGGTAGGCGCGGCGATCCAGCCCGATTTTCGTTTTGGTCTGAAACTCCATGTCCAGCACCTCTCCCTCAAAAGAGCGGTCGGACAGGCGATCCCACACCCTGAAGGCGGCGGCAGGAGCCATGCACACCAGTCCGAACAGGATGGATGCACCAAACATTCGGGAGGGAGTGTCGTGGAATCGCCAAAGGGCGTAGCCCTCCAGCGCGGCGAAGGCGATACCCGATAGCACTGCTACTACCTTGGCGGGGATCAGACGGCGGTTGACCATCTTCCGAAGATCCGCGCACTCGGGCGGGATCTGCGGGGGAGAGGGCGTTTTCATCGGTCAGCCTCCTTGCGATCATCGAATCGAATCAGCGGGTAATGGCAGAATACGCAACGCTCCGATCCTTCGGGGGATCTGCCGCGGCAGAGGAGGCAGGTGGTGGGAAGCTCTTCTACCTTCAGATGGAGAGGGCTGCCCCGAAAATGGATGACCTCGTCGCCCTCCTTCCAAGGGGGAGGGGCGTAGGGATCGGGAAGGGGGAGCTCCAGTATCAGGAGCTTGCCGTCTTTGGTTTCAACGGTCACCTCTGCATGGGGGATATAGGTGTCGTCTTGCCTGGTGCGAACGATGATCGGCTGACGGTAGTTATAAGGTCGGCAAGCGCGCACCACACCGCGATAAGAGCGATCCTTCAACCGTTTGGGCAGCTTTAGAAGGAAAATGGGGAGGATCACCGACGCCAGTAGAACGGTAGGAGCTACTACCATGCTGTCTGCATCGAGGATGGGGACGATCACCCATATACTCACGACAGCAAGCAGCACCAGCCAGGTCCCGTAGATGAGGAAGGGAAGGGCAAAGCGACGGTGAAGCTTTTTCTTTACGTCGGGATAGCTACGGAGTAGTTCGGTAGGAGAGGGCGTTTTCATCGGTCAGCCTCCTTGGATGGAATTTTGTCAACGGTCGATGCTGCCCCGATCCAGCGCGCCGAGAAAGCCGGTAGCGGTGTAGACCTTGTAGCCGTCCACTACGTCGCCGTTATCCAACAGCACGTTCCGGCCGTTTTCGTTGCGGTAGATCTTTTTGGGAACGGGATTAACGATGAGGATCTTCTGATCCTCCGATTCAAAGCCGAATTCGAACCGTGTCACGCGGGTGAAGAAGGTGATGCGGGCGAAGCGGAAGGGCTGCAGGAACGAGCCGCGTCCGCGGGAGCGGAGCACCGTCGGTGCGTTTCGTTTGACCGCGCCGATCAGCTTACAGGCGTAGCGTTTGCCGTTCACCGTCACTGAAAAGCTCTCGCGGTCGGTGATTTGAAAGATGGAACGGTAGGGCAGGTCGATTGTCGAGAGAGGAATATCGTGCAGCCGACAGATCTCGTTCAGCTTCTTCAAAAAGGAACGGCGTTTCATCATCGCTCGGATGGGTCGCCAGATGCGGGGGACGATCAGCAGACAGACGATGACGAAAATAGTGAATGGCGCAAACAGTAGCTCTTGCAGCAGCGGAAACATGGAGATCAGCAGCGGCAGGACGTTACACAGCACCAGCGAGCCGCCTAAGTAGATGGCGGTCATGCGCATCATTTCGTCGCCGGATTCCTTCAGCAGCTTCTTTTTCTTTCCCTCGGCAGAGGCGGTTTGCTCTTCGGTAGCCAGCCAGCGATCCATAGCGGTCAGGCGTGCCTTCAACGAGATCACAAACAGTACGGGCAGCAGCAGAGCGGGAAGCCAGAAGCGAGCGGTGGGATCCTGTGCCGCACCGGGGATCAGATCGGTCAGATGCATTGCGTAGGATCGGACGGGGAGAATGAAATGCAAAAGAGCGAAAACGGACGATCCGATCAGGATTTCCGGCTGCTTCAAGAAGAATGCAAGCTGCTCGGTCAGTGCCTTGGGGCGTTTTTCAAGAGCGAAAAACTTCTCCCGCAGAGGGGCGTTGTGAACGGTGACGAAGCGAATTGCCGAATGGAAGGCTAAACCCATCACTACCGTACAAAGGACGCCGATCTGCTTGGCGACCTCCGGATTAAGCTCGAAATCATACAGATATTGCCCGTAAACATAGGCGATCTGGGCAATCAGATACAAAAACAGTACGGTCAGAAAGCGGTCGAGGACGTGGTAGGCGCGCTTGAGCAGTTGCAGGGGTGTCATAAAATCCTCCTTGGTCAGCGTCGCGATCAGGTATAATGACCGTTGGCACGGTTGTAAGCCACGGCCAGCTCGTTGGCGGTGGTGAAGACCTTGTGGATGGCAACGATGTTGAGAATGCCCAGACAGAAGTATGCGCCGATGAACAGCAGCATAATGTTGGAGGTGGTCTGCTCGATCCGGACGCCCAGCTCCTTGGCGGTGCTTCTCATGCGGTCGTGCATATTGCACCACCAGATCATGGAGTAGATGCCGCAGGTCAGCACGCTCAGGATGCACAGCGCAATCAGGTCGGGGGTGTGCTTGTTGTCGTTCATGCACATGGTATTGACGTCCTTGCGGAGCTTGTGAATGTACCAAATTCCGTAAATTCCCAAAGTGACGATGGACAGAAAGATGTACGGCCAAATGCTTCGGTCGGTTTTGATTCGATCTTGCATGATAATAACTCCTAAATTGTCGGAGGGATTCCCCGACGCGAAGCCGCGTCGGGGGTGTGCGCGTTCAAAGGGAAGGCGGTGCTTATTCAGCGGAGCTTGCCTGCTTGGCGATGTCCAGGATGGTCATAAAGTCCTCCTGCGAGACATAGGTCTCGGGGAGCTTGCCGTCCCAGCCCTGAATGTAGAAGTATTGGAGCAGCTCCTCGGTCATGGAGCTTGCCAGCAGCTGGTTGGCGGCGGCCTCCTGCTCCTTGCGGTACTTTTCTGCGTCTGCTTCGATCTTGGTGACCTCAGCCGCGGCGTTTGCCTTGGTCTTGGCAACCTCAGCCTCGGCCTCGGCCTGGATCTTGGCGGCGTCGGCGGCTGCCTGGGCGTTGATTTTGGCACGCTCGGCTGCCTTTTCTGCCTCCATGTTCGCCTGCTCCTGCTCGGTCTCTGCCTTCAGCTTGTTCTGAGCGGCTACCTGCTTGGCCTCAACGGCGGCGGTAAAGGCTTCGGTGAAGTCGATGTTCTCGATGGAGGCCGATACCAGCTGGACGTTGTAGGAGGCAAGGTCGGCGACCAGCACCTCGTAGATCTCGTTGGACAGCTTTTCGCGGCTGTCGATCAGCGACTCTGCGTCGTAGTGTGCTACCATCTTCTTGACCGCCTCGTTGATACGGGGGGACATGACCGTTTCGAAATAGTCGGTACCGATGGACTTGTAAATGTTCTGGGCGTTGGACTTTTCGATCTGGTAGTTGACGGTGTAGACCACGTCTACCTCCTGAATGTCGGAAGAGAAGCAGACCAGCGTCAGGGTGGACTTCTGGTTACGGTTGTCCATGTTGACCACCTTCTGCCAGGGCAGCTTGAAGTGCATACCCGCTTCCAGCGTCTGATCCTCTACCTTGCCGAAGGTGGTGAGGATGCCGGTGTGTCCGGTGGGCACCGACGCGAAGCAGTTGGAGACGAGAATGATCAGCAGGATCGCGGCGATACCGATAACCGCCAGGGTGATGATTTTCTTGGGGGTGAATTTCGTGCCGTTGGCACTGTAACGATACGTACTCATTGTTTCAAGTACCTCCTTTTCTGATGGTTCCATTATAACACACAATCAAATGATTGTCAATAGGGTTTCGAAAATTTTTTCAAATTTTTTTCAAAATTTTTCGCGGGAAAGAGAACGGGAGGCGAAACGAAGCGGAGTTGGCGAAAATAGCAAGAAATGCTGTACGTTGGGCAAATGCGGTATTGCGAATCGGTTAAACGTATGGTATAATGAAGGTAATAACACCAACGTGTGGGAGGTTATCATGAAAAACATTCTGAAATGGAGCGCGATGCTCCTCTCGCTTCTGCTGCTGGCGGGCTGCAATTCCGGCGGTGCGGACGAAACCGCCCTTTCCGATCCCTGGGATACCACCGCGGGGATACCCGATGATATAAAGGTCATCCCCGGAAACGCTGAGCAGACCCTCTTTTCCATGAACGAATGGACGGGCAAGAAGGCCAAGAACGCCGACGGTGAATCGGTACAGCAGTCTACGGTCTACTCGGTGAACGAGGTGGACTACCACTCCTCCGAGACGCTGGTCTACCAGTCGGTGGAGGATGCGGTGGAGGGCGCTAAGAATTACGATTACGAGCGTTCCGACTACTATCAGCTGCTGACCGGGGAAGGGAAGCCCTGGAAGCTGGCGGTCTATGAAAATATCACCGACGCAAAGCGCGCGGGGGTATACGGAAAGTTCTTCCAAACCGAGTACGATATGGCAAGCGCGCCCGTCTACGAGGGCAGCAACACCGTGGGCACCTACAATACCGCCTATTACGGCGGCTTCAAGGACGTGATCCTGCCTGCCTCCTGGCAGACCCAGGGCTTCGACTTTCCCATCTACTCCAACTTCACCTACCCCTGGAACGCATATAAAAACGGTACTGTCCGCCTGCCCAACGCGCCTACCGGAACCAATCCCGTGGGCTTCTACCGTACCACCTTTACCGTGGATCAGGAATGGCTTTCCTCGGGTCGCTCGGTCTACGTCAACTTCGGCGGTGTGGAAAGCTGCTATTACGTCTGGGTCAACGGCTACGAGGTGGGCTACAGCGAGGGCAGCTACGACGCGTCTGAGTTCGATCTGACCCCTTACCTGAACAAGGACGGCAGTGAAAACCTGCTGGCGGTGATGGTCATCCGCTGGTGCGACGGCAGTTATTTTGAGAATCAGGACTTCCTGCGGCTGGCAGGCATCTTCCGCGACGTTTACCTCTACTCAACTCCTGCGATACAGATCTTTGACTATTCGGTCACGACCGATCTGGATAAGACCTACACCGACGCTACGCTGGATCTGTCGGTTCAGCTGTATAACAAGACGACTGCCGCCCTTGCCGCGGGCAAGTATTCAATAGACGTGAAGCTCTTTGACGCAGACGGTAAGAATCTCTTTGCCTCCGATCCCCTGACCGCTTCGCTGGAGCAGGAGCTGGCGTCGGGCAATAAGACGTCCGTTTCGCTGTCCCGCCCGGTGAAGGCGCCTCGGCTGTGGTCAGATGAGGATCCGTATCTGTATACGCTGGTTCTTACGCTATACGATGCGAACGGGAATTATTACGGCTCTATCTCCCAACAGCTGGGCTTCCGTGAGATCGAGTTTACCAAGACAACGGGTGCTTCTGCCAACGGCTCGACCTATTCGGACGTTCTGCTCAACGGCAAGAAGATCCTGCTGAAGGGCGTGAACCGCCACGATAACGAGGGTGCTACCGGCAAGTACGTCTCTCGCGAGACCTACGAAAAGGACGTGCAGATCATGAAGCAGCTGAACGTCAACGCGGTGCGTACCTCTCACTACCCCAACGATAAGTATTTGTACTATCTTTGCGATAAGTACGGCATTTTCGTGCTGGCAGAGGCTAACGTGGAGGATCACTACGCCGTAGGCGACGCCGATACGGCAGAGTATTTTAACGACGTGGTCACCGACCGCGTGCTGTCGCTGGTAGAGCGGGAAAAGAACCGTACCGCAATCATCATCTGGTCGCTGGGCAACGAAACCAGCCAGTCTGCCGTATATCCGCAGATCATCAGAAAGATCAAACGGATCGACTCCACCCGTCTGGTACACTTCGAGTCCTACGGTACGGGCGGCGGCGTAGATCTGGGCTCCGGTATGTATTGGAGCATCTCCTCCATGGAAAATATGGGCAAGGCCTCCAACAAAATGCCCTGGATTCAGTGCGAGTACGCCCACGCCATGGGCAACTCGGTGGGCAACCTCTACGAGTATTGGGAGGTGATCCGCTCCTACGACAATCTGCTGGGCGCCTTTATCTGGGACTTCGTGGATCAGACTCTTTCCACCGAGATTCCCCGAGGCAGCGCGGATCTGCTGGGGAACGGCAGATTCTGGGCCTACGGCGGCGCTTGGGGCGACACCATCAACTCGGGCGATTTCTGCCAGAACGGTATCGTTTCCAACGACCGAACCGTCCAGTCCGAGGGCTACGAGGTCAAGTACGTCTATCAGAATATCTGGTTTGAATCCGACCTGACCTTGCTGGGCGCGGGCAAGGTATCGGTCTTCAACGAATTCAAGTTCACCGATCTGTCGGCCTACGACTTCTCCTACGAGCTGCGCCAAAACGGCGTTACGGTGGACAGCGGCACGCTGACCGTCTCGGGCAAGCCGGGGGAAACGGTGGAGATCACCGTGCCCTACCGGATGCCCGCCGTCATCGAGGCGGACGACGAGTTTGCGCTGGTGCTCTACGCCAAGGAAAAGGCGAACACTCTGTGGGCAAAGGCAGGCTACGTGGTAGCAAGCCAGGTCTTCGATCTGCCGGTTGAGGTAGCCCACGCATCTGCCGACCGCGGCAGTATGCCTACCATCGTCCTGGACGATACCGACGACGCCTTTACCGTATCGGGCAGCGACTTTTGCGCCACCTTCACCAAATCCAAGGGCGCGCTGACCTCCTACGTATATAAGGATGAAACCATCCTCTCCACCGCCCTCCTGCCCACCTACCGCAGAGCCCAGCTCTCCAACGACACGAGCAGCTTTTGGGACGGCGCAAGCGTCGGCGCGGTGCAGTCGATGACCGCCGAGAAGTCCGCCGACGGCAAGAGCGTGGAGGTGACCGCGGTGCTGCGGCTGAATGGTGCGGGAAGCTCGGTGCAGACCATGCAGTACACCGTCTACGGCAGCGGCGAGATCACCGTCAAGGCGATCCTGGATCCCGACGGATCGGTCGGCGAGATGGCGCGCTACGGCCTGACCCTGACCCTCCCCGCCGCCTACGAGCAGGCGACCTGGTACGGCTACGGCGACTACGATAGCTTCGTAGACCGTTGCCGCTCCTGCATCCCCGGCGTGTACGAGTCCACCGTCACCGCCAATCTGGGTCTCTACGGCAAGCCCCAGGACAGCGGCAACATGACCCGCGTCCGCTGGTATGCCCTCACCTCTGAGGGGAGCAACGCCGGACTGATGGCAGTCTCCGATTCCATGGAGGCGCAGGCGCTCCACTACTCCGCCGCACAGCTCAAAAACGCCAAGTACACCCATCAGCTCAGCGCAAAGCCCACCAATACCTATCTGACGCTGTCCTATATGTCCCGCGGCACGGGCGGCGCGTCCTGCGGACCCGACACGCTGGCGGAATATCGCATCCCCACGGGTCAGGAGCTGACCTTCACCGTCACCCTCGTCCCCTTTGACAAGGGTGCTACCGTCGAAGAGCTCACCGATCTCTCCCGCCCGTGGCGCGACAGCGAGTCCATCGGCGCCGACGATATTGACGCGATCCTGGCAGGCAGAGTGGACGACGCGATTAGCGTTCTGCTGACCGATCCCTCGGGCGTCAGCCGCGTGCGAGCCGCTTACGACGCACTCACCGACGCACAGAAGGCGCTGGTAGAGAACTACCGCATTCTGGAGGTGGTGGAGCGGGACGGCTCGGTGCAGACCATCTTCAACGATATGGCGGGCAATTTCTCTACTACCGCCAACGTGGGCAAGGCGACCGCCGACGAGACCTCACCCACGGGCGCGTCCTTCGATGGCAACTTTATGATTGCCGACAAGAATTCCATCATCAACAAAACCTTCTCGGGCAAGGGACAGTTCACCATCACCGCGTGGGTGAAGCTGGCCGACTTCAACGAGCACAACGTGATGGTCTCCACCGGCGACAATCAGGTAACGCTGAAGATCGACAGTAGCGGCAGACTGGAGTTCTTCGTCTACGAAAGCAACTGGGATAACATCATCACGGTCTATCCCGCAGATGCAGGCGTGGCGGTGAACCAGTGGTTCCACATCACCGCCGTCCGTGATGCGGTTGGGCTGAAGCTTTACGTAAACGGCAAGCTGATCGGCTCGAAGGCCTTCACCGGCAACGCGAAGGCATCCTCGACGCTGGGCATCGGCATCCAGCCCGACGCCACCGACCGCAAGTTCCGCGGCGACATGGCAGCCGTGCACATCTACAACCGCGCGCTGACGGCTGATGAGATCAAGGCGCTCACCCCCGACAAGGGGCTGGACGGTCTGATCCTCGGATATGACATGAGCGATACCTCGTCGAATTTGGATTAAACCGGCACTCCCCGCCTCGTATGAGGCGGGGAGTTTTTTGGAAAAAACACATAATTTCTATTGCAAAATCGGATTTAGTGTGCTATAATGATCTTGCTACACAATTTTATTATTTTTGGACGGCATACGTTTGGTAAAAACGTAGGCTTTGCTTGTCATATCCGTCCAGATGTGAAATTGTGTAGCAACAATGAGCGAAACTGCGTTTTTCGGTGCGTGGTTTCGGCTACGCACCTTTTTTAGTGGAGGTTAACTTTGGAAAAAGTAATCATTATTTTTGAAAATTATCAAAAAACACGGTTTGAATCATCAAAGAAAAGTTACAACGAAATAAAAAATCTTTTTCAAGAACTATGTGCTTATTTGAATAAAAGTGATGAGCAAAACCAATATCAATTCATAATGCAACAATTTGATATGATCCTGCAAACCGCCTTATTATCAGAAGCGCACTCTAAAAATGAAATCAGCAAATTAGAGTGGCGATTTCTCGCCAATATATCTGAATACGGTAATATTTTAAATGAAATGAATCGGCGTGGTAATAAGTGTACCGATATGTGGGTGAATTTCACATGGGAAAATGTTCAGTGCTTATCTAAAGATATGAGAGATAAAGTTGCTGAAAATCTTGTGAGAATAAGCGACACATCTGCACAAAAGGTTGTAAAGCCTTTAGCTCAATTAGATTCTATGTTGGAAAAGGATTATCTTTTAAGTATTGATAAAAATGTACGCCAAATTATTGATGATTTTATTTTTGTTGGAAGCAATAGTACAGAAGAAGCACTGCTGAAGATTAAAAGTAAATGTGAATTTAGAAGAGGACAATATATGTTTTATCATATGTTTTACAAACGATGGGAAAGTTTCAAATCATTTCAGCAATGACTAACGGAGGAACAATATGCTATCTTACGAGGATCAGAGAAAGATTTTTGACGAGGTTGACAAGAAATTCAAGGAAAAGGAAGAAAAGCGAGAACAAGAACGGCTAAAAGAACTAGCAGAAAAGGGGATTGTTCCACCAGATCCAAGTACATATCCAAAGAAATATTGTGATCATCCGAATACAATGGAAAATAGTACGGCGACGGTAATATGGGTTGTTGTAATGTTGGTCGGTTCAATCTTCAAGGGAAACTGGATTATTTGGATTATCGCAACGATTATTTGGTTTAGATTTATTACAAGACATAATAGAAAGTAGAAACATAATGAACCGCTCCGCTATCCTTTTGAGATAACGGGGCGGCTCTCTTAATTATGTGCTAATCTTTTTCAACTTGGCTTCTTTTCCCAACAAGGCTTTGTGTTTTTCGGCAAGGCTCTTTTCAATTTTTGCAAGGTGGTCTTTTTCTTTTGAAAGCCGTTTGTCCAAATCTTCGGCAAGTTTGGTTTTCGTCTTTCTTCTCGTTGCGTTGTTTGTACTAAAGGCAATCTTGATTGCTTCGTCCATTTTTTTGAAGCTTGTTTATAGACTCCAAGCAATCAACTTTGGCTCTCTCTACATCCACAATCTGCTTTTTCAGTTCTTCTATTTCGCGTTCGTAAATTGATATCATACTCATAATTGTAATTCCTTTCTATATGTAATTGACGTGAGAAAAAATGGCATAGTCCATATAAGGACGATACCAAAAATTCTCACAGTTCAGGCGTAGGAGATAATCGAGTAATCTCCCTTTCTCGTGTGTTTATCTTGCACGGAATAACCGCTAAATCGAAGTGAACGCTTGATGTTCGTCCACCCAAACGGTCTTCCACGACTATCTTTCAAATTCAGTTCGTTGCATATTTCCTCTTTGTCTTCTTTGTGAAGCTCCATATAAATCCACTTGACGATTTTGCTATGGGGAATATATGCGTATTCTGTTTTTTCGTTTGTCAGTATGTATGCCGTTTCGATATCGTGTCGCACTCTGCCTATGGCTTGTGTAACCACATCTTCATCCGTGCTATTGACTATCACGTAATCAATCGGTGATTTGATGTTGATTCCCGTTTGTGAAGCAGCATTGATGATTAGCACTTCTATATCTTCGGGTATTGTTTCTTTTGTGAGGATCGAATCTCGCACGCGCAAATCATTCTCTGTCATTTGATGGTCGGTGTTGTTTATGCTCCATACAGTAGCGCAAGGTATATCTTTCTCGCTTAACGCATTATACACCTCTATCATCGTTGTGATGTGCGAAACGTATATCAAGCCTCTTTTGCCGCTTGGTAAAAAGTCGAGAATGTTCTGTATGTTCTTGTATTTTATCGTTTTGTCGATATGATATCTCCGTAGTGTTCCGTGAATGGGAACATCCACACTCTCGGTCTTAAATTCTTCTCTTATCTTTTTTGTAGTGGCAGAGATTGCAACCACCTTTGCGCCAAGCTCTATTCTTCTGTGAATCTCTTGTATTGCGATTTGATGTAGGTTTACATCCTCGCTCGGTATTTTTGCCCATTTTATAACGGTCTGCATTTCATCACAGACAATCAACGCTTCTTCGCTATTCCA
>CAZFJJ010000025.1:0-13996 GCA_964519075.1 uncultured Lachnospiraceae bacterium | reverse complement strand
GCATGATCAAAGACCTGATCGTCCGCGAGTGCGGTTGGGTAGCGCCCGAGGAATCTGATAAGGGATTACATACCAGCTGCAACATTGAAAAATGCAAGGAGCATTCGCAGTTTGTGCGATTCTATCGCATGAGGAGCACGATGATCCCCTTCAGTGCGCTGGAGATTGCCATTGCCAGCCGAAACAACACTTTACCCCGCGAGAAAGCTTTGGCGGAGCTAAAGGCATCGCTGGGCTTCTCTCTGGACGAAATCCCCGAATGTGGGATTATGCAGGAGTATCTGAACCGATGAACGCAGTTGTGTATTATTCCAACACCGGACGAAGCAAAGCCGTTGCGGACTATTTTGCCCACCGGTCAGGATACCCTCTTACCGACCTGGAATTAAGTGAGGGCGAGCGGTATCGGAATTTGGTTCTCGTATTTCCCGTACACTGTCAAAACGTCCCTCGACCCGTGAAAGCCTTTTTGAAAAGGATTTGGGTGGAGCATCTCACCGTGATCGCTACCTACGGAAAAATGGGTTATGGGAATGTTTTATATGAGATTCAACGGAACTATCAGCCAAACGTTGTGGCGGGAGCGTACCTGCCAACGAAGCATTCTTATATTGACAACGACGATGCGTTTTGCGATTATGACCAATTGGAGCCCATCGTTGACAAAATCAAGCAGCCTTCCTCCATTGTGCAACTCCCAAAATTATATAAAAATCCACTTGCCGACCTCTTTCCCAAGCTGAGAAGCAGGCTGGGGTTGAAGCTGTACAAAAATGCAAGCTGTAACGGCTGCAATCTTTGCGCTGACGCTTGCTCTTTGGGGGCTATACGGTCGGGAATCCCCAACAGCCGATGCATCCGCTGCCTGAAGTGCGTTGACGTTTGTCCTCGTCAAGCCCTGCAGACACGGATCAGATTGCCGTTAAAGCTATATTTACGCAAGAAAAAGGTAAACAAACTCTGCATTTACGTCTGAATACGCTGCCACCGGAAAGGAACCAACCCTATGATACAAGATCTTCATTCCCACACCTATTACTCGTTTTGCGGAAAAGACAGCCCCGAGGCGATCGTGGAAGCCGCCATTGCGGGCGGCATCGAGCTGTTCGGCATTTGCGATCACAATCACGGCATTAACTTCGGACGGTTCGATGCGCTGACCGCTCCTGCCGATGTGATTCCCAACACCTCCAGCGCCGTTTCTCTGCGCAGATATTACGATCATATCAATCTCATAAAAGAAAAATACGCCGATCGCATCCGCATCCTGCGGGGAATTGAGGTCACGGCCCATCTGGATATGCCCAAGGTGGCACTGCCTGCCGATGCGGACATCTCCTTTTTCGACTATTGCCTGATCGAAAACCCCGATCTGGAAAATTCCATCATCAAACGGGATCTGTTTGCCTTCGCCGAGCGGTGCGGCTGTCCAAACGTGGGCGTTGCCCACACCGATCTGTTCGCCTTCATCGAAACCATCGGAGAGGATCCCTACCGCTATTTCAAGCGGATGGCAGAGCAGAACATATTCTGGGAAATGAACGTCAGCTACGACAGCATCCACCATTATCGGGAGCATCCGTATATGCTGGAATTCTTCCGAAACAAAGAACAGCAAGCCATCGTCCGCAAGTCGGGCGTGCGGCTGAGCATCGGCTTTGACGGCCATCGGGTGGAGGATTATCTGCCCGGGCGTGTCGCCGATTACTGCCGCCGTGTGACCGAGATGGGAATTAAGCTGGCGTTTGAGGAGTAAAGGCTATACGCAATGATACGGAACAATTTATGTTGAGTGAATCAGAAGACAATTCCGCGAAAAACACAAACCGTATTATAAAGAATTACTATACATAAGGAGAAACAATCATGGACAACAACGAAAAAAAGGGATCGGATAAATTCGCAAGTTTTTTGCAAAAAGCCTCTGATATAGGCAAAAAAGCTGCAGACGGCGTATCAAAAGGCGCAAAGGCAACCTCTGAACAAATCAAAAAGAGCCTTTACGAGCAAAGAATGAAAAAGTATAATCCGCTCTTCCCCAAGCAATACAAGAGCAAGGATTTTCATCTCCCGAATATGATCAAGATCGTTGACGATGCAGAGCGCCGCGGAATTGATGTGTGTGAAGGCGCCATCGGCTGGCTGGGAAAAGAAAACAACGTCGAAGTATTCTTTCTGTACGACGAATGGATCAAGCAAAGCGGGATCCAATTTATTCCCGCAGCGATTTGCAACGAAATCTATGTCGTAGACCGTTATGATCGGAAACGATTTGTCAGAACAGACAGCATATTTGAAATCGCACATGCGGAAAAGTTGGCGGAACTTGAGCACATCGCCCATTCCCTGGGCGCAAAAAGCTGTGCCATCGAAATATCCGAATCATCGCTTGAGACAACAGATGCGCATAATCATTATCATACCAACGCGCATACAAAGTCTATATCTGCTACTGCCGATTATGATGCTACCTTATCCACTATGAATGCAAGCCACCGAAGCGGAAGAACAACCGCTTTTTTCGAAGGCAATAACACTCCTAAACAGCCCCAACTCAAATGGTTTGCACAGGACGACAATATCAAGCGGTTGGTTGAAATGAGATTATCTAACGAAAACTCAATAAAATCCAGAACCTTGATACTGGAAGGTGCAACCTCTGCCACAATGGCGCAAACTGCAGCTTGTGAATTTGACGGAGCAATCAAAAACATGGGCTACAAAACGGCCGTGCAGTTCGAAAAGAAAGCGAAACGGGAATATAGCAGCAAGTTGATTTTCGAGATCGAATTTTAACCTCATCTATATTCCCCCGAAAGGAGATTCCCTATGAACCTTACCACAAAGCTCATCCTGCTGTTTGCGGCGGGGATCCTGCTGCTGGCAGGCGCTATCCTGTCTCTGTGGCGCGTGATTGTTCTGCGCCGCCGTGTAAAGGCCGCCAAAGCTGAGCGTGATCGGCTGAAGGAGCTGCGCCGCAAGGACAAGCCCGTCCTGCCCAGCACCAAAAAGCCCCCTGCGCTGCGGTTTATGACCGTCTCCGCCATCCTGTGCGGACTGCTGTCGCTCTCCGCGCTCGTCTACGGCAGCTATCTGACCTATCTCTACGCCGCACCGCCTGCCGACTACGTAGATACCGATCTGTGGATCGAAGAGGACGGTTATCAGGACGAGCGCTTTACCGTAGGCGGCGTAGTCTACGAAGCGCTGGAGCTGGATTGCGACGAGCGCGTTTGCAAAGAGAAAATGACCGCCGTCTTCTCCTACAAGCCCGACGGATTTTTGAACGGCTACCTCTCGGGCAACTATTTTGCCATTGCAAACGATCACGGCTTCGATCTGGTGTGGAACGGACTGGATCGGCTCTTTGCCCCC
This sequence comes from uncultured Lachnospiraceae bacterium, assembly GCA_964519075.1. Taxonomy (GTDB): domain Bacteria; phylum Bacillota; class Clostridia; order Oscillospirales; family CAG-272; genus CAKSQF01. The sequence goes on along the minus strand of CAZFJJ010000025.1, from coordinate 10,621 downwards.
GCAGATCAGGTAGAGGAGATCGTGGAGTTTTACCGCGCCGATCCCGAGGCGTGGTATCTGCTGGACTATGAGCAGGTGGACGAAAACGGCGATCCCGCAAAGATTACTCTCTCCGACGAGGTGGTGACTGCGATCCGCACTTACCTGGAGCTGGACGTTGCCAAGCAGGAGACCACCACCGCCATTGCCGAGAACGGCTACGACACCGTGGAGGTGTGGGCACAGAGTAACGACGGCATCGTGATCGTCAACCACTGGTTCGTGGTGATCGACGGCAAGGCGTACGTTCATTTGAAATCCACCACCACCGAGCAGGATCAGCAGGAAATGACCCTTGCCATCCTCCCCGACGAGATCTCCGCGCCGCTGGCGGGGCTTGTGGAGGAGACCGCACAATGAAACGAACCCTCATCACCCCCGACCTTTCCCGCTTCCCTGCCGAGTTTCGCCCGTATATGGAGGGTGTACCCCTTTACGACAGTAGCTGTTCCCCCGCGGCAGAGGTGATCTACATTGAGCGTGACGGCGGCTACTTTCTCAAATCCTCCGCCACCGGAGCGCTGAAGCGCGAGGCGGAGCTGACCCGCTTCTTCCACGAAAAGGGGCTTGCCACCGAGGCACTCCGCTATCTGTCCGGCGAAAAGGACTGGATGCTCACCCGCCGTGTGCTCGGCGAGGACTGCACCCACCCGGACTACCTCGCTGATCCGAAGCGGCTGTGCGATCTAACGGCAAATCTGCTCCGCGCGCTCCACGAGATGCCAATCCACGGCTGCCCCGTCCCCGACCGCACGGCGGACTATCTGGCATCCGCGGAAGAGGGCTATCGCATTGGACGCTACGACGCGTCTCTTTTCCCCGACAACTGGGGCTACGCCTCGGCGGAAGAGGCGATCGGCGTAGTACGGCGGGAGGGGCATCTACTGCGCACCGATACCCTGCTCCACGGCGACTACTGCCTGCCCAACATTCTGCTGGACGGATGGAAGTTCTCGGGCTTCATCGATCTGGGCAACGGCGGCGTAGGCGACCGCCACATCGACCTGTTCTGGGGCGCGTGGAGCCTCTTCTTCAATCTGAAGACCGATGCCTATCGGGAACGCTTCTTCGACGCCTACGGCAGAGACAAGATCGAACCCGATCTGCTGCGGATAGTGGCGGCTGCAGAGGTGTTTGGGTGAATCCTTAGAAGAACTTCTTGAAAGAAGTTCCCCGTCACTCTTTAGAGCGATGATACCCCTCAAGAACTTTCAAAAAATTCGTACCCAAAAGAGGACGGCAAGCATTTGCCGTCCTCTTCAAATAGTTTTTGAGGGTTTTAGGGGTGGAATAACTTTTCTTCCCAAAGCCCCCCGAACTTATTCCACCTCCCACGACGCGCACTGGAGGGCAGCCACGCTGGGGAAATATTCGCGGATAATGCGGCAGAGGGTACGAGCCTTTGTTATCAGCACGGGGGAGTCTGCGAAATACGGATCACCACCCGATTCCATCAGCTTTTCGAAAACGCGGGCGCGGTCTTCGGTGGGGAAGGATTTGGAATAGGCATCCACGAAGTAGGCGTTGGCGGGATCAGACTCGAAGTAGTAGGTGTTGGACTGGTCGTTCATCTCGTTGCCGTTTTCGTCGTGGTAGGAGTAATAATAGGCGTCGTGACCGCCCGGGGTCAGGGTGATCCACTCGGCCAGCGCGTCAGGATCGATCTGGTCGATGCGCCGCTCCATGATATGGAGCAGCTCGTGGGCAAGGACGCGGACGTATTCGCCGTCCATTTGATTCACGTCAAAGCCGATGACCATGGCCGAGCCGCGAGTGTTGGACAGCGCCTCCGCCGTGGTGATCCCTGCCGCTGTCAGCGGAGTGAATTTGCCGCAGAGATAAAGCTCCAGGACGGTGTAATCGCCGTAGCACAGATCGTCGAAAAAGTCGTCGGGATAGGCGGCCAGCGCCTGCTCCAGCTGAAGGAGCGCGTCGTGCAGCTTAGCGGAGTCGGTGATGGCAACGGTGCTATAGTCGCTTGCCACCTTGTGAATCTGCGGCTCGGCGTAGATCACCGACACGCCCCATTTTTCCTTGATGCGGGCGGCGATCTCGGCGTTTTGCAGATCCTCCTCGGCGCGGGTGGTGCAGATCAGATCGGCGTCCGCTCCGTCGTGCTGATAGTTCCAGCGCAGGATCTCGGTGTTCTGCACCTCCGCCCCCGCGTCGTAGCTGCTGACCGTGAAATAGAGAACGCCTGCCTCGGGAGCGTAAAAGTGTCGGTAATCGCATTCGCCTTCGGCGCGCAGCTCAGGATAGCGGACTGCGTTTTCGTAGTCCAGCACCCACAGATAGGTGCAGTTTTCCTCGTCGGCGAAGCGTTCCGCCAAGAGGTGACCGCCCACTTCCGCCGCGATCCAGGAGAATGCGTCCTCGCCACAAGCCAGGTACACCGTGTCGGGGTCGTCGAGGGGGAGGATGCGGCCGGGGGAGCCGTCGGCGTACAGACAGCCGCCGCCCCAATAATAGCCCTCCGTGTCGGACAGGAGCGAGAGGCTGCCGTCGGACGAGACGGTATACAAACGGTTCGACTGGCCGCTTTGGGCAAAGTAGTAGGCGATGCCCTCCCGATGCCCCGCCACGTAGCCGCCCTCGGCGTCGGGGACGGTGAACCGTCGTGTGAACGAGCCGTCCAGTGCCACGCAGGTGAGCGTGGGGGAACTGCCCGAATAGCACCAGAGGGTGCCGTTTCCGGTAGGATCGATGGAAAGCCCCACCGACGGGGTGTCACTTTCGTAGCTGAATCGGAGATTCCCCGCCAGATCGTAAACCTTTACCGCACAAGAGAGAGGATCGTAGAGGCAGACCCTGCCGCTATCCAAAAACACGGCGCGCCAGCTACCGCCGGGCAGGGGCACCGCTTCGGAGAGCTTGCCGGTAGTCAGATTCAACAGCCCTGCAGAGGCATCCCGATAGCTGCCGCTGTCGGGATCGTAGCGGGCAAAGGACAGCAGAAGCTGATCGCCCCATCCGGTCACCGACTGCAGATCACCGTTTCGGTCGTCGATCTTGGTCAGCAGCTCGATATCGTCCCGCCCCTGCCAGGAGGGATAGATAACCGGCTCGGCGAGAGAATCCGTCTCAGGCGCCAGCGGATCAGAGGGGGGCAGAGGCAGAGTAGAGACCGCCGTGGTCACGCGGTCTTGGGCAGGACGGTCGGTCACGTCGGAAATGGCAGCGGAGCAGGACGACAGCAGCACCGCCGTCAGCAGCCCTGCGGATAAAATGCGGAGCAGTTGGTTCATCACTACCTCCCGTGAAAATTCGTTGCCTCCATTATAGCAGAAAATTCCTCGTTTGAACAGAGGTATTTTCTGCTTTTTTCAATTTTCCCGCACTCCTCCGATGCAACGCATCTTCGTTACGGAAAATTCACACTTTGCCCGCAAATTCCGTTATTTTGGGATTGAAACCGTTATAAAAATATGATATAATAAGAATAATGGGGGATTATTCCGTTTCGGGATGTCCTAATACGCAACGAAAGGGACTCTTCTATGAAAAAAACCAACAAACTGATCGCGCTGGGGTTAGCCGTGCTGCTGGGTTCGGCTCCGCTTTCCGCCGTGCAGTGGCCTTCCTTTGCCGCGGAAAGCAGTATCCCCGACAAGGTGCTCTTCTCCTCTTCGTTTGAAGCAGACGAAAAAGCACCCTTCGAGTCGGTTTCGGACGACGGCTACTATAACAACGTGGAGGCCTATACCGTCACCTCCGAGCTGGGCGGCGAGTTTACCAATCTGGTAAGCGCAAGCTCGATCCAAGGCTCTGCCGACGATATTTCGGGCGAGGGAAAGGTCAACCTCTTCGATTCCTCTGCCGCAACCAAGTATCTGTCCAAGAAAAAGCCCTCTGCCTCTGATCCCGTGTGGGTGTCCTTTTCTTTGATTACCGAACAAACGCTGGCAGTCTACACCGTTACCTCCGCCAACGACGAGGACGGACGGGATCCTAAGGCGTGGACCCTCTACGGCTCAACGGACGGCAGGACCTACGCCGTGATCGACCGGCAATCCAATCAAAAATTCACCGCACGGGGACAAACCGCAACCTATACCGTCGAAAATCCCCAATCCTACCGCTACTACAAGCTGGAGATCACCGAGAACAACGGTGCCGATATGACCCAGCTGGCCGACCTGCGCTTATCTACCGGTGCGCAGGAGGAGGAAAGACCGCAGGAATCTCCCATGGCAACGGTTGTGGGTAGCGGTCCTACTGCATCCTGGAACAAGCCCGGTGCATTTGACGGCGCTTCGGCGCTGGCAGTCTGGGGCAAGAAAACCCAAAAGAACGACTCCTACGCCCGAAACGTCCTGTACAGCGGGCTGAACATCAAGGTCACCAAGAATACGCAGCTTTCCTACGTGCACTTTCCCGCCCTCCACGACGGCTCTACCTACGATTACGAGTACACCTCCATGCATATGGCTATCGACGTAAAGTTCACCGACGGCACCTATCTGTCCCAGCTTTGTGCCGTTGACCAGAACGGTTTTGGGATGGATCCCGTGTCGAAGGGCGAGTCGGACGCGCTCTTCTCCATGCAGTGGAACTACGTCGAGACTTGTTTGGGCGACGTTGCCGAGGGAAAGACCATCGACAGCATCCTGGTTTACTTCCGCATGGACGAGTCCACGACCGTCACCCGTTTTCTTGCTTACTTTGACGATCTGGTGATCGAGAATAAAGCTCCCGTGGTGTACGAGCATCTCTCCGATTATATCGTTACTACCCGCGGCACCAACTGCACCACCTCCTTCTCCCGCGGCCTGACCACGCCCTTTATTACGATGCCAAACGGCTTCAACTTCATCACTCCCGTCACCGAGGTCGGCTCCAACCAGCCCTACCACTACCAGAATTCCACGATATCTCAGTTCAGCGTGTCTCACGTCCCCTCCACCTGGGTGGGCGACTACGGCACCTGGCAGTTTATGGCAAACACTGCGGTGGACATCGCTAATATGAAGAACAGCGACATCGAAGCCTCTAACGTAGGCGCTACCTTCAGCCACGACAACGAGATCGCCAAGGCACACTATTACAGCGTCACCTTTGACGAGGGCTCCAAGGCGTCGGGCGTACAGGTGGAGATGACGCCCACCACCCACGGCGTCTACGTCCGCTTCACCTTCCCCGAGGACAGCGAAAACGTGAACATCATCTTCGACTGCGTCCGCGCAGGCGGCTCTCTGGCGGTCGATACCGAGACCGGCGTAGTTACCGCCACCTCCGAGCATACCAACAACGGCTCTGCCTCTCTGAAGGTCTACGGCAAGTTCGATCAGACCCCCGCCTCCTACAAGGAGTCCTCCAACGGTAAGACCGGCATCGTCTCCTTCCCCGCCGGCACCACCGAGGTGACCTTCAAGTTCGCCACCTCCTTCCTGACCGGCAAACAGGCACAGCACAATCTGGAGCTGGAGATCCCCGAGGGTGATACCTTCGATACCGTGTTTGCCAAAGCACAGACCGCTTGGGACGACATCTGCGGCATCATCGAGATCGAGGGCGCGTCCTACACCCAGCTGGTCACCTTCTACTCCAATCTGTACCGTCTCTACTCCTATCCCAATTTGTACAGCGAGAACGAGGGCACCAACGAGGATCCCCAATGGGTCTACGCCTCCCCCTACAATAACGGCAAAAAAACCTCCGGCAAGCTTTATGTCAACAACGGCTTTTGGGACACTTACCGCACCACTTGGGCGGCTTACGCGCTGCTGACGCCCTCGCTGGATACCGAATATCTCAACGGTATCCTCCAGCACTACGAGGACAACGGCTGGATCCCCCGCTGGGTAGCACCCGGCGGCACTAATTCCATGCTGGGCACCAGCTCGGACATCATCTTCGCCGACGCGTACGTCAAGGGCGTTGAATTTGATTATGAGACCGCTTACGAATCTATGCTCCGCAATGCGGCGACCGTATCGGACAACGTGACCAACGGCGGCAGAGCCGAGAACGAGACCGCTCCCTTCGTAGGCTACGTCTCCAACGCCTATGCGAACGGCTTCTCCTGGACGGTGGAGGACTACATCTCCGACTACTGCATTGGCGTCATGGCCGAACAGCTGGGCTACACCGACGAGGCTGCCTACTATTACAACCGCGCACTCTTCTACACCGCCATGTACAACACGAACCAGAAGTTCTTCATGGGCAAGGACGCCTCAGGCAACTGGAGCAGCGGCAGCGGCTACAATCCCGCAGGCTGGTGGGGGGACTACTCCGAGACCAACGGCTGGACCATGTTCTTTGCCACCGGTGTTTACGACGGCATCGGTCTTGCCAACTTCATCGGCGGCAAGGATGCGCTTGCCGAAAAACTGGACGATTACTTTGACAACAGCATCGCAGCAATGAAAAAGGTGCAGTCCGGTTCCATCCACGAGATGGTGGAGGCTCGCGAGGTGCGACTGGGTCAGTACGGCCATTCCAACCAGCCCGCTCACGCCATCCCCTATCTGTACGCCTACGCCGATCAGCCCTACAAGACGCAAGAATTGGTTCGCGATATCATGTCCCGTCTGTACGTAGGCTCCGAGATCGGTCAGGGCTACTGCGGCGACGAGGACAACGGCGAAATGTCAGGCTGGTACATCCTCTCCGCGCTGGGCTTCTATCCCCAGAACATGGGCAGCGGACAGTATATCATCGGCTCTCCCCTCTTTGACAAGGTTACGATCCATCTGGAAAACGGCAAGGATCTGGTAATCGAGGCCAAGAACAACTCTGATGAAAACGTTTACATCCAGTCTATGACCTGGGACGGCGAGGCGTACAACGACTGCTTCATCAATCACGCCGATCTGATAGGCGGCGGTCATATCGTCTTCGAGATGGGCAGCGAGCCCTCCGCGTGGGGCGTGGACAGCGACCCTGCGTCGCTTTGCAGCGGCGATCAGGTGCCCGATCCCGCAGAGGATCTGGTTGCGAACCGAGTACAGATCCGCAGCACCGAATTCGTTCCCGGCAGCTCGTCCGGCATCTACACCGTGAATATCGAGAGCGGTGCCAAGCTCTTTGACAACACCAGCGAGACCTACACCACCGTGTCTTCCGACTCGGCGATCGTTTGGGCGAAAAAGTGCGGCACACAGCTGAAAATGATCACACTGACCTGCAAAAACGCCAAGCGCGCTCCCTCCGCCTTCAAGCTGGAGGCATCCAACGACGGTATCGGCTGGATCACCATCGACAGCCGCGAGTTGACCTTCGATTGGAACCAGTACACCCGCGCGTTCGCGGTTCCCGAGGAGGCGGCAGGCGTCTACTGCTACTACCGCATCACCTTCGAGGGCAGCGGACAGCTGGCAGAGGTGGAATTCCTCGGTGAGGACGCATCCGACAAGGAGCTGACCGTCATCGTGCCCACCCACTACGACGATCAGAGCGACGGCGAGGATGACGAGCTCCCAGGCGAAACGCCCAACTATCCCAACACCGAAGCGCCCGGCGAGGAAGACTCTGACCTGCTGATCCCGATCATCGTGATCGCGATTTCGGTAGCACTGGTCGCCATGGTAATTGGTCTGCGCCTCTCCCGCAAGAAAAAGTAAATCAAAAAGCTCTGCTAAAATGCGAAGAGTGTAGCAAGATGCTCCGCTCTTTGCATTTTATTTTGTTTTTTTGCAATTTCCTATGGCTTTTTGTTGGATTATGTGATATAATAAGTATTATATTTTTTACATTCGGAGGTGGAATGTTATGGGCAATTATGCGTTTATCGACTTGTTTGCAGGCATTGGCGGTATGCGAATTGCTTTTGAAAGTGCTGGTGCCACTTGTGTATATTCAAACGAGTGGAATAAGTTCAGCCAACAGACATATTCCGCTAATTTCGGAGATATTCCAGAAGGTGACATTACAAAAGTAGATGCCGCAGCTATTCCTGATCACGATATTCTTGTAGCAGGCTTCCCTTGTCAGCCGTTTTCTATTGCAGGCGTCTCAAAAAAACTGAGTTTAGGCAGAGCAACAGGTTTCGAAGATAAAACCCAAGGCACGTTATTTTTTGATGTGTGCCGTATACTTAAAACCAAAAGGCCTAAATCTTTTTTGCTTGAAAATGTTAAAAATCTTTGTAGCCATGATAGAGGAAGAACATTCAAAGTGATATGTGAGGCTCTTGATGAGTTGGGATATCAAATTTTCTATAAAGTGTTAGACGGACAACACTTTGTGCCCCAACATCGAGAACGAATCATTATCTGTGGTTTTGACAAAGCAAGATATGGAAACAGTATTGATTTCGAATTTACTCTCTCTCCTGTTGTCCCAAAGCCTATAATGAATGATATTTTAGAAAAACAGGTCGACGAAAAATACACGCTAACAGATAAACTTTGGACTTATTTGCAAAATTATGCCGCCAAGCACAAAGCGGTCGGGAATGGTTTCGGATATGGCATTGCACCACGTGACGGCGTTTCCCGAACACTGAGCGCACGATACTACAAAGACGGCTCCGAGATTCTTATTGAGCAAAAAGGTAAAAACCCTAGGCGCTTAACTCCTAGAGAGTGTGCAAGATTACAAGGATTTCCGGACACTTATTTAATCCCTGTATCGGACACTCAAGCGTATAGACAATTTGGAAATTCCGTCGTTGTACCTCTTATTGCAAATGTCGCAAAACTTATGACTAATAAACTTAATGAATTGGAGAAGATGTCAAATGGTTAACTATGCGATGCAAGCAATACAAGCAGCACTATTGGGCAAAAACGTATTCTGCAAATTTTTATCTGCTAATGATACCGGATTAACCGGCGGTCATCAAGCTGGCATTTATGTTTCTAAACCTGCAGTACCAATTTTGTTTCAAGAGACTGGCACAAAAGGCCAAAACAAAGAAAAATGGGTAAAAATCAGGTGGTGCAACGACTTTGAAACTGATTCCAGATTCATATACTATGGGCAAGGGACACGAAACGAATACCGCATCACTAATTTTGGACATGGTTTCCCCTTTTTGAAACCAGAATATACTGGTGCTTTGTTTGTGTTGGTGCAATTAACCGACCAAGACTATCAGGGGTTTGTGCTAAATACCGAGGACGAAATCAACTCATTCTTAGATTCATTCGGATTATCTCCTGCAGAAACCAACCGCCTAATTGATTTACACAACATATCACCCCAAACGAAAGAAAAACAAGAAATCGACCGTTTCATTCAGAGTTTACATGTTGATTTTCCTACATCCGAAGAAATGTCTGCAGCTGCTAGACGCATCCAAGACTCGGTATACAATCACACCGAATACATACAGACCAACCCAGACCGAAAATTGCTTGATTGGACTGATTCTGAATATCGTCTCTTTAAAGCTTTAGAGTTTGCTCGGTATGGTGAGATCATCACTCACGGTTTTGATTCTGTTGAGGCGTTTGTGAATATTGCGAATCAAGTGTTGAACAGACGCAAGAGTCGTGCTGGTAAGAGTTTAGAACATCATTTATCAGCTATATTTGACGGCAACAAACTTATTTATCAAGCACAAGCCACTACGGAAGGAAACAAAAAGCCGGATTTTCTATTTCCTTCGCAAGATGCATACCACGATCCAGCTTATCCGACTGAAAAATTGATCTGCCTTGCGGCAAAAACTACTTGTAAAGACAGATGGAGACAAGTCATTAACGAAGCTAATAGATTGCGCGGACAAACAAAATTTCTATGTACCCTTCAGCAAGGCATCTCTTCCGCACAGATGGACGAAATGCAGGAAGAGCAAGTGGTTCTCGTTGTTCCTAAGCCTTATATTGCAACATATCCAAGAGATAAACAAGGTCGGATTTGGACCATTAGCAAATTCATCGAATATGTAAAAGCGATGGAAACCTAAAACATGTAATAAGGTATTCGTTTGCTATTCTATGCAACTAAAGTTAATATCGTGCTTAACAAAAAAGATCCGCCGAGAGACGGATCTTTTTTTGAATTGCAACTTACCATTGTCACCGCGACGTTACACCGTCTGTACCTTCAGAATATTGGTATATCCCGGCAGATTCAGCGGGACGCCGCCGGTGATGACTACCTTATCGCCTGCCTCCACTACGTCGATCTGCTTGGCGCAGTCGATGGCGTGGCGGAAGAGGGTGTCGGTATCGGTCTGGGGCAGTGCCAGTACGGGACAAACGCCCCAGGAGAGAGAGAGCTGATGGAAGGTCTTCTCGTCGGGAGTGGCCGCCACGATGGGAATATCGGGGCGGAATTTGGACACGCGGCGCGCGGTCTCGCCGGATTTGGTAACGGCGATGATGGCGCTGGCGTGCAGGTCGGACGCCGCCTTGCAGGCCGCATCACAAATGGCGTTGGTGGTACTGGTATAATCGTTCTCGTGCTGCAGTCCGCGGTAAACGCTCATTTCAAACGCGTCCCGCTCAGCCTGTCTGGCAATCTTCGCCATCACCTCTACCACGTGAACGGGATGATCGCCCACGGCGGTCTCGCCCGAGAGCATTACTGCAGAGGTTCCGTCAAACACCGCGTTGGCAACGTCGGTGATCTCCGCTCGGGTAGGAGTGGTGGAATGGATCATAGATTCCAGCATTTGGGTGGCGGTAAT
>CAZFJJ010000024.1:0-14202 GCA_964519075.1 uncultured Lachnospiraceae bacterium | reverse complement strand
AGCAAGCCCCCGCCCTACGGAATATATCGATTTGTCAGCTTTTAGATGAAACAAGGTAGTAGAGGCACAAGAAGAAGTAAACAATTTTCACCCAAAGAAAGGATTTAACAAAAATGGAGATTATGGAGCTTGCCGCGCAGATCGGCAAACAGATTAAGGATTCGCCCGAAGGTCAGACCTTCCTTGCCGCAAAAGCCGCTTACGAAGGCTCTCTCGAGATCAACAACGCGCTGATGGAGTATCAGATCCAGCAGCAGGCGCTGGAGCAGATCACCGAGGAGACCGAGCCCGCCGTTATGGCGCGCATCGACGATCGGCTGACCGAGCTGTATACTTTCATCACCGAGCATCCGGTGTTCAAGGAGTACGAGGCCGCCGAGATGACGCTCAACGGCATCATTCAAAAGGTGCAGGCGACTATCGTTGCCCAGGTCACCGGCAAAATGCCCACCGAGTGCACCCACGATTGCTCGACTTGCGGCGGCTGCCACTGAGCGAACATATGAAAAACCGACGATCGCACGGATCGTCGGTTTTTCATATGTGTGGAAAATTATTTGAGGAAGGAGTAGGTCTCGGTGGAGGAGAATGCACTCTTCACCTGTTCGCAAACCACGCCCTTGTTGATGTAGATATAGGCTTTGCTCTGGGTAGAGGTATAATGGACGGTGCCGTCGGTGTCGATGATCAGCTTGACGCCGTCGTCCTGTACGTAGCTGGTAGAGTAGCTGACGCCGACGCCGCTCACGTCGCAAATGTAGGTGGCGGTGGTGGCAACGGGATCGAAGTAGAATTCGCCGTCGGTGGTCAGATAGGTGTAATAGTAGCTGCCGGTAGGATTCTTAATGAAGATCAACCAAACGTCGTCTACGCTCGCGGCACCCGTGACGGTGAAATCAAGCGATTTGTGCAGTACGCCGTTGCGATAGATCCCTTCATCGTTGATGGTGTAATAGTTACCGTCGTCATCCACCAAAATGCCGAAGCCCGATTTGCTGGTGTTGGAGGGGAAAGCGTCGGTGACCGTCACGCTGCCATCGGAGGTGAATTTGAACATTTTTTTGCCGTAGGTACCGTAGAACACGCCGTCTTCGAAGGCGGCAATGGTTGCCATATAGTCGATGTTCGCACTGCTCGTATTGGGCGTCAGGCGGTGGATCTCGTCGGTCTCGATGTCATACAGTAGGTAATCGTAGCTGTAACCGGAGATGTTGGCGTTTACGAACAGAATGCCCTCGCCGGCGTATTCGTAGGAGTGCTTATTGAAAATCGCTTCGGAGTACTGCGCACCCGAGGTGAGGATAGGATGATCTTCGGACAGGGGCACGATCCAGTCGCCGTCGGTGTCCAGAATGCCGATCTGGAAGGTAGAGTCGGCAAAGGTCTCTATGATGTTGTAGGCGAAAATATAGCCGTCGCGCAAGAACTGCGTGTATTCATCGTAGTTTGCGGTGAGTCCGAAGCCGGTGATTCCCAGCGACTGGGTAGAGCAGACCACGGTGCCGTCCACCTTTTTCAGATACTGCACGTCATCCATAGTGGAAATGAAATAGCCATTGCCGTAGACCTCGATCTCTTCGCCGTCGGCAGTGGCGTAGAAGACTTCACCGTAGGTGTCCAGGATCACGTCACGGTAGTTGCCGCCGACGCTGGCATAGCCGCTGCAATAGCCCAGCGCATCGGTCAGATAAGTCCATTCTGCACTTTGGGTGAAGGTTTCTGTGTCCAGCTGTTCGCCGCAAACCGAGCAAAGCAACGCTTTTTTGCCGGCAACGGTTTCGGTGGGCTTGGAAACGACTACCCATTCGCCCTCGGTGTGATCGATTTTGGCGATCGCTTGGGATACGGTAGCGCCGCAGGAGCAGGAGCGTATGGAGGTGCCTTCTTCAGAACAGGTCGGCTCGGTAGCGGTTTCCCAGTTGCCCCATACGTGGTCGTGATCGGGGTCGCCGGAGGACTCCATGACGGTGGTAGCGGCGGTCGTCGGTGACGGATCGGTATCGCCGGAGCCATCGGTCTTTTGGGTGGAAGTGGCGGGAGCACCGCCGCAAGCAGTCAACACGCCGGACAGGAGCAATCCCGTCAGCAGAAGGGAGAGCTGTTTGTTGATTTTCTTCATAGTCAAATCCTACTTTCGAATATAGTATTATCATTATATAGGAATAATAGTGAATTGTCAATAGGCAATAGCGAAAAATCCCCGGCGAGTAGTTCGTTATGGGCTTGCTTCTTCCTCCCGTCGGCCAATTCTATCGCTTCCTTGCCGGTGATCGCCCCGGTGGGCGGCTCGATGACCGCAACCCGGGAGAGGGATACTTATCCCTTTCCGCCCAGCAGATCCTGCTTGATCTGCCACAAGGGCTCGGACAGGTCGACGTAATAGGTGTGGGGATTTTCGAAACGCTTGACCTCGTCCCACAGCTTATCCACCTCGCCGGCGCACCGGTCGCGGATCTCGGCGGTGGTGGGGGAGTCGTAGACTCTCTTGCCGTCCTTGAAGATCTGCACCAGAAGCTCCTTCGCTTCGTAGTTTTCGTAGGTCTTGCGCTTCCAGGTATAAACGGGATCGAAAATGGTCAGAGGCTTTGTGAAATCGGGGGTCTCGTCGGCCAGACAGATCAGGTCGGCGTTGGCCTTGCCCGTTTCCTTTTCAAAGATGCGGTAGACCTTTTTGAAGTGAGGCGTGGTGATCTTGCCCGCATTTTCGCTGATCTTGATCTTGGGGATCACCTTGCCTTCGTTATCCTCCACCGCAACCAGCTTGTACACGCCGCCGAAGACCGGGGTGGACTTGGAGGTGATCATCCGCTCGCCTACGCCGAAGGCGTCGATCTTGGCGTCCTGCTGCATCAGATCGCGGATGATGTACTCGTCCAGCGAGTTGGAGACCACGATCTTTACGCCGGTCATGCCCGCTTCGTCCAGCATCTTTCTTGCCTTGCGGGAAAGGTAGGCGATGTCGCCCGAGTCGATGCGGATGCCGCCGTTTTCGATGCCGTGAGCCTTGAACGCCCGGATGGCGTTGGGAATACCGCTTTTCAGCACGTTGTAGGTGTCTACCAGCAGAGTAGCGTTGTCGGGATAGATCCTGCAGTAGGTATCGAAGGCCTCGTACTCGGTGTCAAACATCTGCACCCAAGAGTGTGCCATCGTACCCGACGCGGGAACGCCGTAGAGCTGATCGGCGATAGCGCAGGCGGTGGAGGATGCTCCGCCGATGTAAGCGGCGCGTGCGCCCAGGATCGCGCCTGCAGTACCCTGCGCGCGGCGGGAGCCGAACTCGGAAACGGGTCTGCCGCAAGCCGCACGGACGATGCGGTTGGCCTTGGTGGCGATCAGCGACTGATGGTTGACGGTCAGGAGGATGAAGGTCTCCACGAACTGTGCCTCAATGGCGGGCGCACGAACCACCAAAATCGGCTCTTTGGGGAAGATGGGGGTGCCTTCGGGGACTGCCCAGATGTCGCCCGTGAAGCGGAAGGTGCGCAGGTAGTCAAGAAACTCCTCGGTAAAGCAGCCCTTGGTGCGCAGGAAGGCGATGTCGTCTTCGGTAAATTTCAGATTTTCTATGTAGTCGATCACCTGCTGCAGACCTGCTGCGATGGCAAATCCGCCGCCGTCGGGGATGTCGCGGAAGAACATATCAAAATAGGAGATCTGATTTGCCTTTCCGCTGTTGAAATAGCCGTTGCCCATGGTCAGCTCGTAGAAGTCGAAGAGCATGGTGTAGTTTTCAGCCCAGAAGTTGTTTTTTTCGTTCATTGGTGATCCCTCACAATTACAAAAATTTCTATATCTTCCCGAAATCGGGCAAAGTCCCTTGACAACCGCCCGTTTTCGGGATATAATAGATATGAATTGATCGATTTGCATGAACGGCTCGCTCCAACCCCGTAGGGACGGGGCTTGCTCTGCCCCTCGGATTCCCTGCATTCCGCGCAAATTGATATTCTAATATCGATTATATCACACCGAATCGTATTTGTAAATACGTTTTGCAGAATTTATACGAAAAACAGGAGATTTTTCTTATGAAAAACGGATTTATTAAGGTAGCCGCCGCCTCTCCCGCCCTGAAGGTCGCCGACGTGGCGTACAATAAGGCGCAGATCATCGCTACGGTAGAGCGTGCCGCCGCCGATGGGGTGCGCGTCCTCTGTCTGCCCGAGCTTGCCTTAACCGGTGCCACCTGCGGCGATCTGTACCGGCAGAGAACGCTGATCGACGGGGCGTGGAATGCGCTGATCGACATCGTGGAGGCAACCAAAGAACTGCCCGTTTTCTTCACGGTGGGTCTGCCTTGTTCGTTCTGCGGAAAGCTCTACAACGTAGTAGCCGTGATCAGCCGTGGCAGCCTGCTTCGCCTGGTTCCCAAAACGTATATCCCCGACCATCAGCGTCAGTTTACTCCTTGGGATGCGAAAAATGAAACGGCTGGACTTTATCCTGTGGAAAACGAGGGAGCCACCTTGCCTGTCGGCACCCAAGTGTCCTTCCGTTGCATGGAGCTGCCCGAGCTGCGCATCGCTATTGAAGTGGGCGAGGACGCATGGGCAAGCATTCCCCCTGCCGCATATCGGGTAGAAAAGGGCGCAACCCTGATCCTCAACCCTGCCGCTACTCCCGAGATCGTGGGCAGAGCGGATGCCCGCTGTGCGCTGGTGACATCCCAGTCCGCACGCCTGGTCTGCGGATATATCCGTGCCGAGGCAGGACGCGGCGAGTCTACCACCGACTTCGTCTACGGCGGACACGATCTGATTGCCGAAAACGGCAAGCTCTTGGCTCAGTCCAAGCCCTTCGGAAGCGGATATGCCGTTACCGATATTGACCTGCAATGTATCGAATCAGAACGCGCCAAGGCGAATACCGTTACCCCCGATCAGGAAGATCCCGACTGGGATACCCTCTTCTCCCTCCCCCTTGAGGACACTCCCCTCACCCGCAAGATCCCCCACTCCCCCTTCGTGCCCGAGGACGCCGCCGCGCGGCTCTCCCGTGCCGAGGAGATCGTGGCGATGCAGGCAGAGGGACTTGCCCGCCGCATCAGTCACATCGGCTGTAAGTGCGTGCTGGGGATCTCGGGCGGTCTGGACTCCACTCTTGCGCTGCTCATCACCGCCCGCGCCTTTGATCTGCTGGACCGAGACCGCAAGGGGATCGTCTGTGTCACCATGCCGGGCTTTGGCACTACCTCCCGCACCAAGTCCAACGCCGAGCTGCTCTG
This sequence comes from uncultured Lachnospiraceae bacterium, assembly GCA_964519075.1. Taxonomy (GTDB): domain Bacteria; phylum Bacillota; class Clostridia; order Oscillospirales; family CAG-272; genus CAKSQF01. Next base: position 8,975 of record CAZFJJ010000024.1, on the reverse strand, counting down.
CGATAGCTTGGGCGTGACCTTCCGCACCATCCCCATTGGTGCTGCCGCCGCGCAGCATCTTGCCGACATCGGACACGACGGCGTGACCACCGACGTCACCTACGAAAACGCGCAAGCAAGGGAGCGCACCCAGGTGCTGATGGACGTTGCCAACATGGAGGGGGCTATCGTGGTGGGGACGGGTGACCTGTCCGAGCTGGTGCTGGGCTGGGCGACCTACAACGGCGATCATATGTCTATGTACGGCGTCAACAGCGCTATTCCCAAAACGCTGGTGCGCCACCTCGTCGCCTACTTTGCCGACACCGCTGCCGACCCGCAGCAGGCGAGCGTCCTGCGCGATATTCTCGACACTCCCGTCTCTCCCGAGCTACTCCCCGCCAAGGACGGCGAGATTGCCCAGAAGACCGAGGATCTGGTGGGACCCTACGACCTCCATGATTTCTTCCTCTATTACGCCCTCCGCTACGGATTCACTCCCGAAAAGATCTACCGTCTTGCCCGTAAGGCCTGGGGCGAGGTCTACGATAACGCAACCATTCTGAAGTGGCTGAAGACCTTCTACCGCCGCTTCTTCGGACAGCAGTTCAAGCGTTCTTGCCTGCCCGACGGCATTGCCGTGGGAACGGTGGGCGTCTCGCCCAGAGGAGGGCTTATGATGCCGTCGGACGCGTCGGCGGCGCTGTGGCTTTCGGAAGTAGAGAAAATTAAAGAATAAAGAAGGAAGAAGAAAGAAGAAATTCGGAAGTTTTTCGGCGAAGCCGAAAAACAACCATCTTTATTATTTCTTATTTATTCAATATTCTTTATTCTTTAATCTTTAATCAGTCTCTCGTCACGCGGCCGTCACACCCGCGTGCTATACTCATCGCAATATCCCTTTGAAAGGAAGTTCCTATAATGACCAAAAAACTCTCTGTAATTCTGCTGGCCGCCCTAATAGCGTTCTCCCTGCCTATGCTTGCCTCCTGCCAAAATGGCAGAAACGGCACCGACGGCGAATCCGCTTACGACATTGCCGTGCGCCACGGCTTTGAAGGCACCGAGGAAGAATGGCTGGAAAGCCTCCGCGGTTCGGACGGTACCGACGGCGTCGACGGTAAGGACGGTACAGACGGCACCGACGGCAAAGACGGCGAGGACGGTGCGGAAGGCACCGTTGCCATCCCCGACAGCGACCGTGCTTATAATCTGGCTCTGCTCTCCGCCGTCAGCATCTACTGTGATTTCACCGTATCCGGCTCCTGGGGACGCACCGAGACCGCTACCTCCGCAGGCTCCGGCGTGATCTATCAGCTGGATCAGGAGGCGGGCGACGCTTACATCATCACCAACTATCACGTGGTCTACGCCGCCGACTCCCGTGAGGGGATCAGCAAGGACATCACCGTTTATCTCTACGGCATGGAGTACACCGACTATGCCATCGAGGCTACGTACGTGGGCGGTGCGATGAACTACGACGTCGCCGTTCTTCGCGTGGAGGACAGCGAGGTTCTGAAAAACTCTGAAGCCCGCGCCGTCAGCGTTGCGGATTCCAATGACATCGTGGTGGGCGGCTCGGTCGTTGCCATCGGCAATCCCGAGGCGGGGGGAATCTCTGTAACGCGCGGTATTATCAGCGTGGACAGCGAGGAGCTGACCATGACCGGTGCTGACGATCGCACCCAGGTCACCTTCCGCACCATCCGCATCGACGCGGCGGTGAACGAGGGCAATTCGGGCGGTGGACTGTTTAACGCCGCAGGACAATTGATCGGTATCGTCAACGCCAAGATCATCGCCGACGGCATCGAGGGCATCGCCTACGCCATTCCGTCTAATATCGCCGTTGGCGTGGCACAGAATATCATTGACAACAGCTCCCGTATCGACTATACCGACGGCGTATGGCGCTGTCTGTTGGGCGTTATGGTAGGTGGTGTGGAGTCCCGCCGCGTCGTGGACGAGGAGCAGGGGATCGTCACCATCGTGGAGACTGTATCGGTCTCCGAGGTAGTCGAAGGCGGTCTGGGCGAGGGCGTGCTGGAGGAGGACGACATCCTGATCTCTGCCACCATTAACGGCAAGGTCTACGAGATCACCAGAACCTTCGTGGTGGTGGACGCCATGCTGAACGTCCGCGTGGGCGACACCGTGACTCTGCAGATCGAGCGGGACGGCGAGCTGACCGAGGTCAGCTTTACGTGCACCGAGGACTGCGTCAGCGTAACCAAATAACCTTCAAAAAACCGCCTTCGGGCGGTTTTTTGAAGGTTATTGTACGATCTTGTCTCGGTCGGTCGTGTCGCTTTCCGTAACTGCTGCGCTTGGATGTCTTGCAATGGGCTATCGTGCAGGCAAGAGCACCGATCGGAGCAAATTATCTGCCACCCTGCGGGCACTGCCATCCTGCCGTTACGAAAAAAGAAGCAAAAGAATGAAATCTCTATTGATTTTCGGCAGATTCTGTGGTACAATAGCAGTAATGAAAGAAAGATCGGACGGATAGCTGCCATGTTCAAGAAGAAAAAGAAAGAAAAAGTGACCGAGGAGGCTTCCGCTCCTGCACCCGCTCCCGAGAGCGAGAAGGCGGGGAAGAAGCTCCCGTCCCTTCCCATCGGCGACTCTGCTGCGGCGGGTCTGATCGCCGTGATCTTCGCCGCCGTCGGCGTTCTGCTGTGTGTCAAGACCTGCAAGGCGGCAGAGCCCAAGGAAAAGAAGCCGAAAAAGCCGAAAAAGCAGAAAAAAGAGAAAACTGAAAAGAAATAACCCAAGAGCGCACGGATTCCGTGCGCTCTTGGGTTTGTCTACGGGAAAATTACAGTCATATTAGCCTGCGTAGAGCACCAGCTCGTTGAGCTGGAACGCGCTGCCGGTGGTGAATACGATCTTGTAATTCACACACTCCTGTGCGTTAGTCACAGCGTAGGAGTAAGGAGTGCTGTTGGTTGCGCCCAGACCGGGGATGTGGGTCTTGGTTGCCGAAACGGTAGCCAGTTCAACCCATTCGCCGTCTACCTCGCCGTACAGCGTCCAAGCGGAGGGATTCCGTGCACTGTTCGTTGCGGTATCGCCGCCGGTGTACAGGGTGTAATACGTAACGGTAGCAGCCTCGGAGAGGGAGAAGGTTACGGTTACGGTGCCGTTGGTGTTACCGCCGATCTTGGTGGAAGAGGTGTCGCCATCCAACAAATTGGCGGTGGCGCCGTCGCCCCACTGAGCGCTGAAGCCTTCAGCAACTGCAGTCGAAGCGTCAGCGGTGACCTTGGTTAGATCCTCGGGCAGTTCGATGTTCAGGGGGTCGCGCTGGGGAGCGTTAGCGGTGGACAGCTCGGCAATCTTAGACACGGTATCGGTGTAGTACAGCAGAGTGTCTTCCGCATTGTATACGTATACGGCGATCTCGTAGGACAGACCGGAGATCAGGGTCGCACCGGGAGTCTCTATGTTCATGCGGAACCAGGGAGCGCCGTTAGCGTACTGCTCAACCTTGAACAGCTCGCCGTCAATGGAAACGACTGCATAGCCACCGTCCGCAATGGTGGAAGCCATTTCGGTGTGTACGTTGGTGGTCTTATCCTCAAAGTAGTAGATCAGACCGACGGGACCGCCGAACTCGGAGGGCTTTTCGAAGGCATACACTCTTGCGTCAACGCCTTCGATGTCGTTGATGCAGGTAGCGCCGGTGGTGTCGATCACAGGAGTATCGGTAGTGGGTTCGTCGGTGGCGGGTTCGTCGGTGGCGGGTTCGTTGGTAGAAGGTTCGTTGGGAGCGGTGGTTTCGGGTGCTTGGGTAGTAGTGGTAGGAGCGGTAGTGCTAACGTTGGACGTAGTGTCCTCGACCTCGCCGCTGCAAGCAACCAGCACTGCACTGCTCAGCGTCAGCGCCAGCAGTACGGAGAGAAGTTTCTTCATGGGGAATGCCTCCATAATCAAATTCGGTATATACCGTACTTTTATTTTATCATAATTTGCGGAAATTGCAATAGGCTTTTCGTGATATTCACATTATATTCACATTTTTGTAAAATAAAATGCGCCTACGGCAGCAATGCCGTAGGCGGGGGGATTATCGGGGACTGTGAACGGGGAAAACGGTGATCTTGGGGAGCACTGTCGATTTTTTGGTGGCATCCCCTCAATTCTTCTGCAAGCGGATGACGTTCCAGGATTTTGGAGAAAGCACGAGAGCGTCGCCCAGCGGCTTTTCGATGGGCGAAACAGCGTTGGGATTCTTCGCAGTGTTGATGGTCTTTACGTCATGACACTCCAGCGCGGTGTGGCTGATGATGCGGTAGTCCTCAAATCCTTCGGCGCACAGCTCCACGGTGCAAGCCTCGCAAAGCGAGCGGTTCACCGCAAAGACCGTGAGGCTCTCGCCGTCCTCGCCCAGAGTGGCGATGGTCTCCACGTAGGGGATCTCGGTCAGATCGCCAGCATTGTAGGTATCGCACTCGCATTCGGTGGCAAGAGCAGTACCTCTGCCGTAGACCGATGCGTGGAGGAAGGGATAAAAGATGGTCTGTGCCCAAGCCGCGCCGCCCGTTTCGGTCATAATGGGCGCGATGACGTTCACCAGCTGGGCAAGGCAGGCAATCTTCACACGGTCTGCGTTTTTCAGCAGAGTGATCAGAAGGCATCCCACTAAAAGCGCATCCTCGAATGTATATTCGTCCTCCAAGAGGGGAGGTGCCACCGACCAGCGCTTCACCTTTCGATCCTTCTCGCCGCTGTGGAACCACACGTTCCACTCATCGAAGGAAAGGTGGATGGTCTTGTTCGACTTTTTCTCCGCCTTGATCTCGTCGCAGATGGCGACAGTTTTCTTGATAAACCGATCCATATTCAGCGACTGGGCGAGGAAGAGAGGCGTATCGTTGGCATGGTTGTTGTAGTAGCTGTGGAGGGACAGATAGTCCACCTGATCGTAGGTGTGGCGCAGAACGGTGCGCTCCCACTCACCCCAAAGGGGCATTTCCATGGAAGAGCTGCCGCAAGCAACCAACTCGATGGAGGGGTCGACCCACTTCATCACCTTTGCCGTTTCATAGGCGATTCTGCCGTATTCCTCGGGAGTTTTACTGCAGATTTGCCAAGGGCCGTCCATTTCGTTGCCCAGGCACCACAGCTTGATGCCGAAGGGCTTATCAAATCCGTTCTGACGGCGGAGATTGGCGTAGTAGGTGTCGGTCTCGCTGTTGCAGTATTCCACCAAGTTGCGGGCCTCGTCGGGGCCGCGAGTGCCCAGATTCACTGCCATCATTACCTCTGAGCCGGCACGCCTTGCCCACTCCTGGAACTCGTCGATGCCCACCTCGTTGGTCTCGATACTGCCCCAAGCCAGCTCCATCTTGCGGGGACGCAGGGCTTTGTCGCCAATACCGTCCTCCCAGTTGTAGCCCGAGACGAAATTGCCGCCGGGATAGCGTACTACGGGAACCTTTAGCTGCTTCACCAGCTCCAGCACGTCGCCGCGGAATCCCTTGTCGTCAGCGGTGGGATGGTCTGGCTCGTAAATGCCACCGTAAACCGCTCTGCCCAGATGCTCGATGAACGAGCTGTAAATGCGGTCGTCAATGGGAGAAACGATGCAATCTTTAGAAAATTGAATCTTTGCTTTCATTGGATTTGCTCCCTTCTTTCACTTGGGCAGCTCGGTCATTCTCAGATTGGTGCAGCCGTAGGGCTTCATCTTCACGGGCATCGTCTCGGAAATAGGCTGGCGGCTGTGAGGCACTTTCGCACACAGATCGTTGTAACCCTCCTCATAGCCCCAATCGATCTGATAGAGGGGCGCGGTGATCTCCACGGGCGGATGCTCCGCGGAGAAGGGATAGTCCACGATGTCGCGTTCGGTGACGGTGAACTCGCCCTCACCGAACGCCCAGTTCCACGGAGACTTGGGGTAGATCTCGTAGTCGCAGTAGGGGTACTTCCGCACCACACCGTGGCGTTCGTACTCGTGCATCTTCCACTCCTCGTCGATGTGTACCGAGTAGTAGAGCGCACCTCTGCGAAGCACCGCCATCTGTCGGGGACGCTCTTCGAAAACGACGTCGAAATCCATGGAAAGCTCTACGGTGGTCTCGCCCTCCCAGACGCGGTGGATGCGGGCGATCTTGCCGGCTTCCACGGGTGCGCCGCCCAGGGTAGCGATCTTCGCCCAGGCGGGGATGCGCACTTCCAGCGCAAACTCTACGGGAGCGGAGGTCTTGACGGTGTATGTGCCGCTATTGCGGAAGGGATAGAGGGTATCCAGCGTCACTTCCACCTTTGCTCCGTTTATCTCGGTCTTGACCGTAGCAGGGGCAAGGACGGCGGAGAGGATGGTGTTCTCGCCCTTCAGGAAGGTGTGCCAAGCAAGTTTCGGCCAGCCCTGATTGAAATTGGCGGTGCAGCAGCCGAAGTTGGGCTCCAGACCGAAGAGGTGCGCCTCGGCGCTGTTGGTACCGAAGATGGGCTTGCCCATAAAGCGCACGCAGGCCATCTGATTGACCATCTGATCGTACTGGTGGGTCCACATATCGGGGGAGGTGGTAGCAGGAAGCGCATTGTATGCCAGCTTTTCCAGCCGATCCAGCCAAACGGCGTTGCCGGTGAGTAGGAAGATCTGTTCGTAGGAGTACATCGCCTCCACCACACCGCACAGCTCGGTGCCCTGAATGGGGCTGTCGCCCGACAGATTCTCGTCGCCGGTGAAGTGACCGACGGCGGTGCCGTGATATTTCGTCAGCAGTCCCAGCATCTTCTCGGCAAAGGCTTCGCCCTCGGCGACTTTATCGCCCAGCCGTCCGCCCAACACCTCGGACTTGATCGCCATAGCGAGATTGACCACGTGGGTCTGGTAGTTCCAGTCGGTATGGGCCTCCTGATCCATCCAGTTGTCAAACAGATCGCGGTAGCCGGTGCCCTGCACGCGGAGCATACCCGCAAGATAAGGGAGCCACTCCTCGCCGGTGCGGTCGTAGAGCCAGTAGATGGCGATCAGTCCCTCGAACCAGCGAGCCGCCGCCCAGTTGAAGAGGGTGTTGCCGCGGATATGGAGCATCAGATTGTGCAGCGCACGGCGGACGGCGTCCTCGATGCGCTCGTCGCCCGAGCATTCGTAGTAGACCACCAGCACCTTGCAGATGAGGAAGGTCGCCCACACGTCGTAGCGGCCTCTCTCGTGATCCTCGCAGGGGCAGATCCAGCCGTCAGGCTTCTGCCGCTCCAGAATGCCGTCGATGTAACGCTTGGCGCGGGCTTTCAGATCCACGTCGTCCAGCAGCCACGCCAGCGGGATGAAACCGTCCAGCCAGTAGGGAACGCGCTCCCAGCCGTCTCGGTCGCCGCCGATCCAGCGGGAGTCGCGGATGTCGGGCCAGATCCGGTCAAGGTTTCCCGAAAGTCCGTCTGCCTGGATGCGGAGCTGCTGTTTCAGCCAGCCGTCGGGCTTGAGCGCGGTGGCGGGAAGGGTTTGATATTTAGGATTTGCGAGTTTCATAAGGGTACCTCCGTGATGGGGATTTTTGCCGATTTCAGTATCTCTATCATATCAAATTTGCCGATTTATGTCAAGAGGAGGAAAAAATTTCCCTTCGAAAATCTTCTGCTTTCCGCTTGACAATCAGAACGGTTTGTGTTACACTAAAACAAACAAATGTTCGTTCGGAGGGCAATATGGAGCGTACCATCCTGCATTGTGATATGAATAATTTCTACGCCTCCTGCGAGTGTGCGCTGGAGCCGTCGCTCTACGGCAAGCCCATCGCGGTCTGCGGCTCGCAGGAGGAGCGGCACGGCATCGTGCTGGCCAAAAGCGAGCCTGCCAAGGTCTGCGGGGTCAAGACCGGAGACGCCATCTGGCAGGCAAAGCAGAAATGTCCCGGACTGCTGGTGGTGCCGCCGCATTACGAGCTGTACCTCCAATACTCCAAGCTGGCAAGAGAGATCTACGCTGAGTACACCGATCTCATCGAGCCCATGGGACTGGACGAGGTATGGCTGGACGTGACGGGCAGCCGTCTTCTCTTCGGAGACGGGATGACCATCGCCGAGACGCTCCGTCAGCGCATCAAACACGAGCTGGGGGTGACCATTTCGGTGGGGGTGTCCTTTAACAAAATCTTCGCCAAATTAGGGAGCGATCTGAAAAAGCCCGATGCGATCACCCACATCCCGCGAGAGCGGTTTCGGGAGATCACCCGTCCGCTTCCCGTGGGCGAGCTGTTCGGGGTGGGCAGAGCGACCCAAAAAGCCTTGGCCGCCTTCGGGGTGGACACCATCGGACGGCTGGCCGACACGCCGCTGTCGGTGCTGGAATACAAATTCGGCAAAAACGGACGGACGCTGTGGCAGTATGCCAACGGCGAGGATTACTCTCCCGTGGCACCCATGGACGCGGCGCTTCCGATGAAAAGCGCAGGGCACGGCACCACTATCTCACGTGATTTAGAAAACGAGGCTGAGGTTTGGCGTGTAATGCTTCAGCTGACTCAGGATCTGGGGCATCGGCTCCGTCTCTACGGCAAGCAGGCGTGGGGCGTGTCGGTGTCGATACGGGATTCTAAGCTCTCGTGGAAGCAGTGGCAGGAGAAGCTTTCCTTCCCCACGCAGAACGCGGGAAAGATCGCCGAGGCGGCGTTCGGGCTGTTCAAAAAGGGTTATCGCTGGCAGCTGCCCGTGCGCGCGGTGACGGTGACCGCCATTGATCTGAGGGAGCAAAATGCGCCTCTGCAGATGGATCTCTTCACCGACAGGTTGGCGCTGGAACGGCAGGAGCGCTTGGACGTCTGCGTGGAGTCGATACGGGGTCGCTTCGGTGCTACGGCCATCCATCCCGCCATCCTCTGCGGTGATCTGCCTACCGCAAGGGAAGTGGAGGAGGGCGGCGACAGTAGTTGGGCGATCATGAATCGGATGAAGCACGAGTATTCGTCATAGATACGTAATAAGAAATAAATTGAAAGGAACGAAAACCAATGAAAGACATTTATCAAAACTGCCCGTTG
>CAZFJJ010000023.1:0-14615 GCA_964519075.1 uncultured Lachnospiraceae bacterium | reverse complement strand
TGATGTCACCGACGTGACCCTTGTACGCCTCAGGAGCCGCCTTATAAGCCTTGACTTCTGCGGCAAAGCCCAAGGACTCGGCAATTGCTTTCAGCCCGTCAAACCACGCATTGTTGTCCACAGAGGGATCGTAAGCGTCACGGAATGCGGTGAGCGCCGCCTTTACGTCTGCTTTGTCGAAATTCTCGGGATATGCGTCGGTCACGGCGAAGTAATCGTCAAAGAAGAGGGAAACGTAAGGCTTCACGTCCCCCCAGACGGTGATGTCCTTACGGGGCTTTTTGCCGCCTCTGCCAATAGAAAGGATGCGGGTGGAATAAGCCTCATCTCTACCGAACACTTCCGCAAATTCGGGATCATAGGACTTTGCCCAATCGATCGTATAGTCGTAGACCGTCTTTGCGCTCATGGCGGCAACGGTATTCTTGCTCACGTCGTTGAGCTTATCAAAGTCAAAGAGCGCACCGGAGGTGGACATCTTCTTAATGCTGAAGGGGAAGTCAGAGTAGGGAAGCGTAGGATTCATCCGACGCCAATCCTCGTAGTTGGAGTTAAGCAGGGTCATCACGTATTCGATGACGCTCTCGGGAGCGTAGCCGGTGACGCGGTAATCGGACAGTGCCGCACCGTTGTCTCGCTTGGACAGCTTCTTCTTGGAGTTGCCCTCCATCTTCATCAGCTGAGCGATGTGCATATACTTGGGCATCTTGAAACCAAGATAGCGGAACAGCATAATATGCTTTGCCAGCGAAGGCAGCCATTCCTCGCCACGGATGACGTGGGTGGTACCCATCAGATGATCGTCCACCGCATGAGCAAAGTGATAGGTAGGAATGCCGTCGCTCTTGAGCAGAACGAAGTCCTCATCGTTCTCGGGAACCTCCAGCTTACCCTTGATCAGGTCGGTAAAGGGAGTTTTCTTGGCAGGATCGCCGTCTGCTTTGATACGGATCAGGAAAGCGTGTCCTGCAGCCAGATGCTCCTCCACTTCCTCGATGGTGATGTCACGAAGCTTCAGCATCGCTTCCTTTTGCTCGGTGGTATCGGCGTGCCAGTCCTTGTTCTTGATCTCCGCCTTCTTGTCCACCTGTGCAAGAGCTTCCAGCTCCTCATCGGTGGTAAAGCAGGGGTATGCCTTGCCTTCCAGAACCAGCTGCTTGGCGAAGGTCTGATAGATCTCGGCACGGTGGCTTTGACGGTAAGGTCCGTAGACGCCGTTATCGCCACCCATGACCGCACCCTCGTCAAAGTGGATGTGGTAGTAAGCCAGCGTATCGATCAGATCCTTTTCCGCGCCCTTGACCTCGCGCTTGGCGTCGGTGTCCTCGATACGGAGGAAGAATACGCCGCCCGACTGGTGTGCCAGCCGCTCGTTGACCAGCGCAGGAAAAAGGGTACCGAAGTGCATAAAGCCGGTGGGGCTGGGTGCCAGACGAGTCACCTTCGCGCCTTCGGGAAGAGTACGGGCAGGGAAGTCCACTTCTACGTCAGCAGGCAGTTTTTGGATGTGGGGAAATAAAAGTTCACTCAGTTTTACAGTATCCATAATAACCTCAACAGTAATATTGTCTAAAGATAATCATTGTAACAGTTCGGCACCGATGGTAGTCGCGCCGCCGTGTCCGGGATAAACCGCAGTATCTGCCGAAAGGGCGCGTAAACGATGCAGGGAAGTGAGCAATTCAGCGTGACTGCCGCCGTAGAGATCGGTTCGACCAAAGCCGGCACGGAAGAGGGTGTCTCCCGAAAAAAGAACGCCGTCGATCAGATAGCAGACCGAACCCTTGCTGTGTCCGGGTGTAGCCAGCACGTCGATCGACAAGCCGCCGAGAGTCAGCGTCTGCCCATCTGCAATCGGAAGCGAGCCGTTCACCGGATCGAAGGGAGCGCCCGGAAAAAACAGGTGCAAGCCGCAATGCATTGGATCGGTCAGCATTGAACCGTCTCCGGGATGAAGATATACCGGAATCGGATAGCGTTTCAAAAAGTCCGCCAGACCGCAGATATGATCGAAATGACCGTGGGTCAACAGAATCGCAACCGGACGAAGGGCGTTTCGGCTCAGGTATTCCTCCAGACGCTTGGCGTCGGTAGGATCGATGACGACGGCTTCGTTGGAGCCATCTGCGTGCAGAACGTAAGTGTTGGCACGCAAAACGCCGCCGGGCAAACAAGTAAGCTGCATTTAACCTCCGAGCAATACCGCAAACCGACTGCACGGTGCTGTCGCTTGCTATAATGTTTTATTATAGCACAAAATCTTCGGTTTGTCTACTCTTTTTTTCAAAAATACCATTTTTATCGAAAAAGCCACGACCGATGAGCCGTGACACTTTCTAAATAATTGGTTATGCTTTAATTTCTTTCGATTATTTCATATTTCTATTGACAAATTGATGGAAATGTTATACAATACAACAGTGCACCGTATTCAATTGTACTGTGCAAAGTATATTACCAATGCCAATTTCGGCACTCCGCAAAGGTGCGGATCAGGAGGTCAGTTATGTCCAAAGAAAACAAGAAAAAGCTTTATGTGGTCTCAAACGCCCACCTGGACACCCAGTGGAACTGGACGGTTCAGGACACCATTCGTGACTGCATCAAGAACACCATGGAGCAGAACTTCGAGCTGTTCGAAAAGTATCCTCATTATCGTATGAATTTTGAGGGTGCCTTCCGTTACAAGCTGATGAAGGAATACTACCCCAAGATGTACGAAAAGGTCAAAGAGTACGTCGCACAGGGGCGCTGGAACGTCTCCGGCAGCCAGTGGGACGCATCCGACGCAAACGTTCCTTCCTCCGAAGCGTATATGCGTCAGATCCTGTACGGAAACGGTTATTTCGAAAAAGAATTCGGAAAAAAGAGCAGCGACATCTTCCTGACCGACTGCTTCGGCTTCCGTTGGTCTCTACCCTCTATTGCGGCCCATATGGGTCTGAACGGCTTCTCCACGCAAAAGCTGGTCTGGGGCGTAGGATCGCCTATCTATAACGAAGACGGCACTGCCAGAAAGCCCCTGCCCGAAAAGGATCAGCCTCGTATGGATCTTGGCAAATGGGTTGGCCCCGACGGACATTACGTCATCGCTTCGATGCTGGGCGGCAACTACACCATGCATTTCGAATGGGATAAAGAAAAGCGCCCGATCCACGAAAGAAAAGAATATCTGAAGCAGATCGAGCACAATGAAAAATGGACCGGCGTTCCTGCAAGAATGATGTACTACGGCGTCGGTGACTACGGCGGATCGCCCTCCGACGAGTCGGTTCGCTATCTGAACGAAGCGGTAGAGCAGAACGGCGAAGACAAGGACTTCGAGGTCATTGCCGCTTCCACCGACCAGATCATGAACGAGCTGACCCCCGAGCAGATCGCTAACCTTCCCGAATACAACGAAGGCCTGCTGATTCCTCACGGCTACGGTGCGCTGACCTCCCACACCATCAACAAGCGCTGGAACCGTAAGAGCGAGCTGCTGGCTGATAGCGCAGAGCGAGCTGCATCTATTGCACAGTGGATGGGTAAGGCAAGCTATCCCAAGGAACGTCTGGAAGAAGCCTGGAAGCTCTTCCTGTGGCATCAGTTCCACGACGACCTGCCCGGCACGTCTATCCTGGACGCGTATGGATTTACGCATAACGACTTCGTGATTGCCCAGAATATGTTGGCGGCCGAACTGACCGCGTCGGTTGACGCTATCGCCTCCGGACTCAATACCAACGTACATGGAACTCCCGTTATCGTATACAACCCCGTTTCGGTACAACGCACCGACGTAGTGACCGCTGAACTGGAAGTAAAGTCCCCCTACGTTCGCGTATACGCGCCCTGCGGCAAAGAATTACCTGCTCAGGTAATGACCGTAAACGGCAAAACCGTAGTGAAATTTGCCGCTAAATTAAAGCCCGTCAGCGTCGCAGTCTTTGACGTACGGGAAAGCGACGTTCCTGCTCAGGTCGAGTCCAAGCTGTCGGTGACCAACCGTATGCTGAAGAACGAGCGTTATACCGTCACCATCAACGCACAGGGAGATATTGCCTCCGTGATCGATCACACCAACGGCAAAGAGCTCCTTTCCGCTCCTTGCGGGTTGTGCATTCGCCCTGATAACAACACCGTGTGGCCCTCTTGGGAGCTCAAGTACGAGGATATCGCTATTGAGCCCACTCGTGTCACCGAATGTGAATCCATCCGGGTTTGGGAAAACGGCCCCGCCTGCGTATCTATCAAGGTAGTCAAGACCTACGAAGGCTCCACCTTCACGCAGATCATCCGTCTCGCCGCCGGCTCCGACGTAGTCGAGGTGGAAAACGATGTGGATTGGTTCTGCCGCAAGTCCATGCTGATGGCAGAATTCCCCCTGACCGTTTCCAATGAGATCGCCGAATTCGACCTGGGTCTGGGCGCAGATAAGGGCAAAAACACCGATTCCTTCCCCTATTTCCAGCATTGCGTCCATCAATGGGCGGATCTGACCGATACGGACGGCAGCTACGGCGTATCCATCTTAAACGACTGTAAATACGGCATGGAAAAGCCTAACGATTCCACGCTCCGTCTGTCTCTGATCCATACCCCCGCAGGATCCTTTATGCCGATCTCTGCGCAGCATTGGCAGGACATGGGCAAGAACCTGTTCCGCTACGGTATTACCGCTCACACGGGCTCCAGAGACGGCGTAGGCGCACTGGCGACCGCATTCAACCAGCCTCTCATGGCGTTCACGACCGCAAAGCACGAGGGCGATCGCTCCGCGATCTCCTTCTTGGAAGTCAGCAACGACGCGGTGATCGTCCGTGCAGTTAAGAAAGAGGAAAAGGGCAACCGCCTCATCGTCCGCGTACAGGAGACCGCAGGTACTGCCTGGAACAACCTGTCCCTGACCTTTACAGATGCCATCGTTTCGGCAGTTGAGACCAACGGCTACGAGGACGCCATCGCCCCAGCATCGTATGCAGGAAACGTGCTGACCTTCAGCATCGGTGCCCACGAGCCCAAGACCTTTGCTCTGACGCTGAAATCCGCCGACAAAGCATACGCTGATCAGACTCCTCTCGATCTACCCTACGATATTTGCACCACCACTCCCGATGCTGATCCAGGCAAGAATCAGATTGCAGACGGCATCTCGATTCCCGAAGAGCTGTTTGAAGAGCGCGTGAACTGTGGCGGTATCCGCTTCAGAATGGGCGCGGCAGCAGGGAAGAATGCAGTCGTGTGCGCAGGACAGAAGATCGAACTGCCTCGGAACACCCAAAAGATCGCTATCTTGGCAACCTCCAAGGCAGGCGATATCCCCGCAACCTTTACCGTTGGCAGCACGCCCGTTACCGTCACGGTGCAAGACTTCCGCAGCGACGTGGGCGCGTGGGATATGATCGCTCGCGGTGACAATTGCCTGATCAAAACAGACGACATCGCAGTTACCTATACTCACACGCATAACGCAGAGGGTAATCGCCTCTATCAATTTGCATACCTATTCAAATACGTTTTGGACGTAAACGGTGCCGATTCGATAACTTTACCCGACAATTCTGACGTTTTGGTATATTCTGCCACTATTATGGAGGGAGCAGATACTAAAGCGGCGGCAGCATTGTACGATCAGATCTCCAATCACTGTGCGATGCGCAAAGTGACCGTCAAATCAGGCGAGAAGATCACTTCCGAAAAATACTGTCCCGAAGGCGGAAAAGTATTACTTCGCGCCGCAGAGCTGGGTGAGCAAGGTATCTTCGAGCGCTGGAACGGAGACGGCAAGATTATTCGCTCGGAAGAACAGTATGCGATCATCGAGATCGGTGACAGCGATGTCACAATGACCCCCGTATACTCGTCCATCGGTGAAAATATGATCCTGAACAAGCCTTGCAAGGCCAACGGACAGGCAGCTGAGGACGAAGGCCCCGAAAAGGCGCTCAACGGTTCCGACGACGACAAATGGTGCACCGAATGGGGCAACGATCGTCTGTGCTGGCTGGAAGTAGACATCGGCGATCCCACGTTTATTGACAAGTGGATCGTAAGACACGCCGGACAGCAGGAAGCGGTAGAATGGAATACCTTCGACTTTGCGCTCCAATACCGTACTTATGAGAACGAAGAATGGAAGTGCGCAGATGCAGTAGTCGCGAACACCGAGGATCTGACCTACCGTCAGTTTAGTCCCGTTATGGCACGCTTCGTCAGATTGCTCATTACGCTCCCCGGGCTCCCCTCGGACGATGAACAATCGCATTTCGCAAGGATCTATCAGTTCCAGGTTTACAAAGCCAACAGCTAAAACCAATACACGGTTGCTCGCCTCGAAAGGGGCAGAGCAACCGTGTAAGTCACATCCCCAATTGTACAAAATGGAAATTTTGTACAATTGCGGGAACCGCAATTGGCCTCTCCAGCCTCCGCCGCCGCCTCCGTTACAGTCGCGGCTGGCTTTGGTGGTGCTGGTCGCTTGCTTTTTCCGCTGGCGCGTACGCCATCAGCTCCGCCCCCGCTACGCGTCTCTGAACGCCGCTACGCGTCTCTGAACGCCGCTACGCGGCTCGGAAATGACCGTTCGTTCAATCGCTTTTTCCAACATAACACAGACTTGTTTCCAAATTGCGAACAGATTGTTTCAAATCGGTGACAATTTTGTAAATGTCGCGGAGCAAGGCGAGAACCTCGCCCTGATCCGCGACGTCGGAGCTTCCGCTGAGGACATCGGAGAGCGCATACAAGAGCGTAACCCCCGTATCATCGTGTTGAAGCTCCTTTTTCACATGATCCAGCCCGTGCTCATGGAAATCGGCAACGGCAAAGGACTTCCGCGCCGAGTGCGGAGAGATCTGCCCCTCCACGCCCAGCCGCTTACAGACGCGCTTCAGGTCACGGTACACGGCTTGCCGTGTACGGTGCCCTGATTTCGTCTTTCCGCGCCCCTCAAAAATCCAATCGTTGCCGCAAATGCGGCGAAGAGCGGAGGCAAGACGCTTTGAAAGCGTCTTTACCCCGCTCTTTCCAGTTTTTTCTGCAGTATAAGCCAGCTTACAGCCCTTCAGATCCCAAGGACGGCACTTGAGCACATCCCCGATCCGAAGACCCGTTTCAAGGCTTACGCGAAGCGCAAGCCCGTTCTCGTACTGCATGGAGTTTGTCAACAGCCGAAGCGCGTCCGAGTTTACATAATCGCTACGCATAGGCGGTTTTTGTTCACACTCCCTAAACTGTTAACTCAGCATCTGGAATTTTTCGCGCAAGCCCTCCAGAGCGTTCTCCATCGCTTAGGAAGGCTTTCAGCTCGTCCCCCTTCAGGACCTTACACCCACCCGAAACGCCCTGCAGAGCGAATGCAGGCGCGTCAACGGCGGCATAGTCCAGATTGCCATAAATGTAAATGGGCTTTAACAAGGCACCACCTGCCAAGAAGTACCGCCCGCCGATCCGCTGACCTCCCTGCTTGCGCATGTACTTGAAGATGTACCCCGCGCAAGCTTTGGAGGCTTCCTCACCCGTCACACGGATCGCGGTAGTAAAGCCGAAGGGAAAGTCGGAAATGTTGTAGACGGTCTTGCCCTGACGGTAGAGCTTCCCGCCTGTTCTGGGATTGACGGCATTCGCCAGCTTCAGCGCGGACTCATTCATCAGCCCGTGAAAGTGGATGGACTCGCCGTCGTGATGGTATTCGGGACACAGCACATACTTCAGCCCACGGCGACGGACGCGGTTATCCAACCAATCGTTGATCTTTCCGACAATGTTCTCCCAGCTCTGACGGTCTACCGCTTCGGGATCAAATGTTAGAGTGATAAACATATTCAGGTCAGGGTTGCATCGGATGTAATCATATGCGCGTTTTTGTGCCCGATTCCATGATTGCAGGGAGCCGTCGCGGTCTGCCGCTTTCGCGGCTTTCCGCTCCTCTGTCTCCGTCTTGATCGGCGCAGAGTACTCCTTCCAATCGTCTGCAAGCTCCACTTTATCGGGGTTGAAGATATGATCCTCCGCGATCAGGAGCTCAACAGGTTCCGCTTCGTTGGGGTAGTATTTCATCCGAGAGGTGAAGCAGGAAGCCTCTCGGGAAAGTTTGCTATAAGCCATGGAAAATGTGTCGAAGCTGCCGCTTCGACAGACCATTGCTCGGTGGTAGTCTGACGGAATACGATCCTATAAATCAAGTATAGTAGAGTTTGGTGCGAACCGCTCGAAGGACTCGCTGGCGGCGCTGGACGCCGCTGCGCTCGCCGCGTCTCCCCTTCCCCCCCATCCCCCCCTCCCCCCAGGGGGCGGGGGGGCTTGCCACGCCCTAGTCATCGGCTACAGCTGAAGGCGGCGTGGCTCCCGCAAACAAGCCTCCTTTTCCTCCCATTGTAGCAGGCGCGTCAAGGGTCTGCGGCGGCTTCTGGGCAGGTGCGATCATATCCTCGTCGCCGCCTTGCCCGCCTCCGGCGGCGGCGAGCCGCCCTTGACCCTGCCCGCTTGACCGAAGAAAAAAAGGAGGCTTTCAGCAATGAAGCACAAAAAAAAGTACACCCAAGAACAGATCGCACGGTGGATGCGCCTTGCCGCATTCTTAAACGGTCACGGCATCGGCAGACGTAGAAATGGCACTCTCTGCATCTACCGCAAAACGGGCAAGGCGCCCACCCGTCACGACATCGTCATGACGCAAGCGCAGTTCATCAAGGACATGGAAAGGGGGTGGCACTAATGCCCGTGATCCTGATCTCCGAGCAGGTTCTCCTGAACCTGCTCAAAGACGTGCGCAGAGCGCAGGGAAAGCTCTACAACGCGCACTGCTCCCGCCAGCTCATCACCGAACTGGACTGGGACATCCGCGCCATCGAACAAACCACCTACGAAAACCGCAGCCAATTGATGGCAGAGTTCTGCAAGCAGGAGAGCCTGATGCTCGATAAAGCACCCTGGGAAGACTGACACGGGATCCCCCTTCGGGGGGATCCTCTTTTTTTGATCGGCTGAGTATGTCCATTTGTCGAGAATCTCCTTAGCTCAGCTGACTTTGAAAGAGGATCCCCACCCCCCCGCCCCTCCTGAAGGAGGGGAGCGCGAGGATAGGTGAACTACCTGAAGCAGGTGACAACCGTACACTCCTGCACGCGGGCGAGCACAAGCTGAGACTCCGTCCAGATGCCGTTGAACTCATAGCCGTGCAGGTGGCGGCGAAGCATATTGTCGCGGTACCGTTCGGCATCGACCTTATGCTCAAAGCGGCGGATCGGATGGCGGAAGCCGTCCGCATGCTCCAAGAGCACGGCGTAACGCCGCACACCGTGCGGCTCCCGCTCCACGATAGCGTAAGCAAGGCGCTGAGATGGGGAATTGTCCATAAAGACTCCTTTCTGTGAACTTTTGGTGAACAATCGTTCGAAATACTTGACTTTAGACTTGATTTGTGATAGACTACCTTCGCGAGGATAGGTGAACTATCAAACCTGCTCCTGAAGTCCATGGTACGGAAGTATCGGGCAGGCGAAGATCCGGTGGAAGCCGGATCTTCTTTTTTTGTCGCTCGGCAATGGTTGACGACTCCTTTCATGAAGTCGATCGAACGAGGACGGCGCGAACCGACCGTGAAGCGACAGAGGCGCGCCCACCGCGACGCACTCCGTCGGCGGCGGGGCTTCCGATACAAAATTTGCGTTTTGCGCAATTGCACCTTGCGACGCAATTGTCGCAAAACGCGAAATTTTGTACAATTGGGGGGGATGGAAAATCTCCCAAGAAGGTCACGCAGACACTTCTTGGGAGATTTTCATATTTCTTATTATGGATGAGCCTATGGACTATCCGAATGGATCAAGCGTAAAACTTATGATTTCCAATCGTCAAAACGTAGGTTCTGTTTTTAGAGATCCAATTATCGGGAGCAAGCTTTTCGTTTACAAAAAATAAGATTCTCGAATTGGTTCGTTCACCGTTCAACACGCGACGCGCCGCTTCGATGCTGTCTTGACTCGGATCATTATAGATCGTTCCGCTGGCAACCGGCGTAAACTGCGTTCCGTATTTTTTATCAAATATGACTCCATAAATGGTATCCGGATACAGCGAGCTATCTACGCGGTTCATCACAACCGTGCCAACCGCAATCTTTCCGACCATCGATTCGCCAGAGCTCTCCGCGTGAATAATCCGCGCCAACCAGTACAAATCCTCCGAATCGTACGTACCGTTACCGTTAGCATCCCCACCCGAGGGCGCATCGGTCTCCGGAGACGAGGCATCGGAGCTTCGAGCGTAAACTCCGCTAACGGTTACAGTCCGTGCAGATCCGCTCCAGATGACGTCCAAACCCATCGCCGTGCAAAGACTTCTTACCGGTACATAAATGCGGTTACCAATCAGAAGATTGGATGCACTCGAACTGACCCGCTCTCCATTTACCAAAATATACCTGTCTCCAACGCGAGCTTTCAGAACGTAATCACCGTCCCGCACGGTAGCGGTTTGGGTAAGACCACTCCATGAAATCTCAAATCCGTCATATACCGCGTCGGCAAACGCACGGAGCGGAACATATGTAACACCCGATTTCAACAGATCCTGGCGGGTATACAACGCGCTTCCGTTTACATCCACGCTGACGGTTGCAGCTGATGCTTGCAACGCAGTCGGAAGCATCAGCATCAAAGCAGACACTGCAGCAAGCAACATCCAACATCGTGTTCTGCGAGCAGGTCGCAGAATTCTACTAAAAAAATTTCTGAGTCTGATAGTTTTCTTCATGAATTACCTCCTTTTTTTGACTCTGTTATCATTTTAACAGATCGGGCAGCCTTTGGCAATGCAAAATATCTTCCAAGGAAAATAGAGGTAATTATTTCGATCAAGTCGTCAGAAGCAACGCTCAGATCATGCTGACGAGAGCCTCGGCGTCGGCTGCCTGCTTCCGAAGCCGCGCAATCTCTGCACGAAGAAGCGCTCTGCCGCGTGAAGTCAATTCATACGTAATACGGTTGCCGGAATCGTCGAAAATGCAAATCACGCCGCTGGCTTGCAGTTTTGCGAGCGTGTTGTATAAAGTAGCGCAGCTAATTTTCACACGGCCTTCGGTCAGTTCACTTGCAAACTTGCTGATCCCATATCCGTGACGTGGTTCGTGTAATGCGATCAAAATATAGAAGAGCGATTCGCTCATCGGCAAATAGGCTTTTTCCAATGCTGAAATATCCACAGTTCAAGTCTCCTTTATCAACATATCGATTTCAGATAGACGGTATATCAAATTGCGATATAGAGTCGTTGTCCACAAATCCACTTCAAATGTCCAACATATCATAATTGGATATAGTCAAAAATTCCACAGTTCGGTCTCACTTTCTCTACACATCGCATTTTGATATATATCACATTTTTATTGTATCACATTTTGATATATTTGTCAAGAAGGTTTTCGAAAATTCATTTGACTTTTTTCGATTAATTTGCTACACTAAAATCAACGATAATCGGAGGTACTAATATGCGCATCGCCCCTTCCCTTTTCAAGCTCCCCGCCGATCAGCTTGCGCCCCTACTGATTGGCAAGCTACTCTGCCGCCGTACTAAGGACAGAACGCTTCGTCTGCGCATTGTCGAGACCGAATGCTATCTGGGCGAAGAGGATTCCGCCTGTCACGCACATCGTGGCAAAACGCCCCGAAATGCGCCGCTCTATCTTAGAGGTGGATATGCTTACGTCTATCTCTGCTACGGCATCCACAATCTGCTGAACGTCGTCAGCGGCCCGGAAGACCACCCCGAGGCCGTGCTGATTCGCGGCGTAGAAGGATTTATCGGTCCCGGTCGGCTGACCAAAGCCATGGGGATCGATCGTACGCTGAATGCGATAGATCTGACCGTATCCGACGAGCTGTGGATCGAGGACGACGGAGCCGTACTTCCCTACTATACTGCACCCCGCGTGGGCATCGACTACGCCGATCCCGATGATCGCAATCGCCCCTGGCGGTTCATTGCTAAGCCCAAAAAAGACCGATGAAGCGCACTTCATCGGTCTTTATTAAATGGTTATTCAGATGTGATATCCGATTTTTTCCCGAATATCGGTCAGCAGACGGATACTGTCTCGGGAGAGCTGCTGCATATGGGTGTAATCCGCACCGCTTATGTAGGAGAGAAAATCACGAATCTCCCAGGTCATGCTTTCCGCAAAATCGGACGTGTCGAACAGCGTTTGCATCTTACCGCTTATCGGATAATAGTTGATCTCCTGCAATCGAGAGAGCAGACCAAGCGTCAGGGTGCCGCCCTCGCAGATGACCTCGGATCGGATACGGCTTTCGGCAAGTTTGGACATCGTCAGCACCGCCTGAAATCCGTCGTAACCGAGTATGACGGTATCGGTTCCGTCTACGTCGCAGATCGGCGTAGAGTAGGCGTCTATGGTCTTCGGATAACCGAACAGCTGCAGCGCCATATAGGCAGAGTATACGCCCAGATCCATCAACGCGCCGCCGCAAGCGGCTTTGGAGAAGGTGGAGAACACCTCCCCTTGCCGCACGCGGTCGATTTTAGAGGAACGCTGGGAGAAGTCGAGCCTTGCAGAAACCACCGCTCCGGAGGCTTCGAGCGCCTTTTGCAGCGCTTTTAACTGTGGCAAATGCGCGTTCATCATAGCTTCCAGATAGACGAGCCCTCGCTCGTTGGCAATAGCGAGTAATTCCTCATACTCTCGAAAATGCACGCAGATCGGCTTTTCGCAAAGGACGTGCTTGCCTGCCGTCAGCATCTGTTTAGATAATGTATAATGGGTCACGTTCGGAGTGGCGATATAGACCGCGTCGATTTCGGAATCATTCGAAAGCTCCCTTGGATCACTATAGCAGGACGCACCGGGCGCGTACTTGTCCGCAAACGTCCTCGCTTTCTCCATCGAGCGGGAGCAGATCGCCCCAACTTCCACACCCGCCACTCGCGAGACCGCCCGTGCGAAGGTCTCGCTAAGCCAGAAGGTGCCGATGATCGCTATTTTCATCAATCCGCCCCCTCGGGAATGGGTTTGATCATTTTCTTATACAGGATCATAAATAGGAGAACGCTTACCGTCAAAGACGCGACCTCCGCGATGGGGAACGCCCACCAGACCGCCGCAACCTCTCCGGAGAGAGACAGCAGAAATGCCACGGGGATCAGTACCAGCAGCTGTCTTGCGATTGATACCATCATGGAGTTGATCGATTTACCAAGCGCCTGGAATACCGAACCCATAATAATACATATAGCCGCTACGGGGAAGCAAATGCTGATAATTCTGAGCGCAGGTACACCGAAGTCCAGCAATTTCGTTACGTCGCCGTTCTCCGGCTTGAAGATCATCAACAGCTTGTCCGGTATCAGTTGGAATAGTACTAAGCCTACCATCATTATACAAAATGCAGTCATGACGGCGTAGCGGATCACCTTGACCATTCGTTTTCTGTTCTGTGCGCCGTAATTGAAGGCAACTATAGGGATAAATCCGTTGTTCAATCCAAAGATGGGCATAAAAATGAACGATTGCAGCTTGAAGTATATACCGAACACCGCAACCGAAACCTCCGTCGCGTCGATTCCCTTGAGGATCTGATTCATGCAAACGGTCATTATAGAACCAATGGCTACCATAATAATGGAGGGGAAGCCGATACTCATGATCTTTCCGCACATCTTGAGGTCGGGCTTACGGAAGGATTTTTGTAAGGCGATCTCCTTGTTGAAGAACTGATTTAACACAACAGCAATCAGGAACGCCGCGATCTGACCGATAACGGTAGCCCACGCCGCGCCTTTTACGCCCATTTCGGGAATGAATCCCCACCCCTTGATTAAAATGGGGTCAAGAATAATGTTGATGATCGCGCCGACGCCCTGCGTAAACATGGTAAACACCGTTCTGCCTGTAGACTGCATGAGGCGCTCGAACAGGATCTCGCCGAAGATACCGAAGGAGAACACACAGCAGATTGCCAGATAATCTGCACCCATTTGTGCAACAGTGTCCTTTTCTGTCATTGCGTCCATATAGATACGGCTAAAGAAGAGACCGAAGATCAGGAAAATGGAAAAGCCTACGATCGACAGCCACGTACCGTTGGCGGCAACTTTATTGGCAAGCTTATGATTCTTTTCGCCCAACGACTTAGAGAGAAGCGCGTTCATACCCACCGCACAGCCGGTAGCAACGCCGATCATCAGATTCTGCACAGGGAAAGCGTTAGAGAGCGCAGTCACCGCATCGATGCTGATCTGAGAAACGAAATAAGTATCGACTACGTTATACAGGGCTTGTACCAGCATGGAGACGATCATCGGAAGCGACATCGTCAGGAGCAGTTTGCCTACCGGCATCGTACCCATTTTATTTTCTTGCATTTTATCATTCCTTCACTAACAAATTGTCGTTCGCTTTGCAACAGACTTTTACATTGTACCATACATATTCGCAAAATGCAACCGATTTCGCGAAAATTCTGATTATAAATTCCCGCAGGATTATTGATGCAAAAAAACGCAAAATTTGTGAAACTTTTTTCAAATAAGGGCTTCCCTTTTTGCTGCAAATGGTGTATAATAGAGGCATCAACCATTCAAAGGAGATATAAAAATGTTAGTTTCCGCAAAAG